>JAWXBH010000262.1:0-32110 GCA_034439935.1 bacterium | reverse complement strand
TCCAATAATTAAAATAAAGAATGATTTTTCAATTTTAATTTTTCTATTTTCAAATGTACATCCGATTAAATGAATGACATATTCTTAAACTATCCTTTTAAATATGAAATTATGAAAAAAATCTTACCGGCATTATTTTCATTATTACTATCAGTAAACATTTGTTATTCCCAATCATCATGGTTCTGGCAGAATCCACTGCCGCAGGGCAATTACCTGTCTGCTGTTTATTTTACCGGAAATAATACCGGCTGGGCGGTCGGATTCACTGGCACAATTATCAAAACAATTAACGGCGGAGTGAACTGGAATATTCAGCAAAGCGGAACAACCAACTATCTGCACTCAGTTTATTTCACTAATGATAATACGGGCTGGTGTGTTGGTAACGGCGGCATCATTATTAAAACAACAAATAGCGGAGCTACCTGGCTGGGACAAAACAGCCCCACAGTAAATGCGTTGTCGCTGGTTCATTTCAATGACAGCAATACCGGATGGACTGTTGGTAACGGAGGAGTAATTTTAAATACTACAAACGGCGGAACAAACTGGATCAGTCAGAGCAGCGGCACTGTCCAGAATTTATATGCATTCTTCTTTATAAATAGTAATATCGGATGGGCTGAAGGTGATCTGGGAACGATCCTTGTCACAACAAATGGTGGTAATACTTGGAATCCGCAGGTCAGCGGGACAACTCGTTGGCTGCATTCAATTTATTTCATAAATAATAATACCGGCTGGACTGCCGGCGAAGTGGGAACAATACTAAAGACAACAAATGCCGGTAGCACGTGGTCACCACAGATATCCGGTACCGCAAGTCTTTTGTATTCAATTCAGTTTACAGATGATAATACAGGATATATAGCCGGCAGCGAAGGGACAATCATTAAGACTACAAATGGCGGCAGTACATGGACTCCTCAGATCAGCGGAACAACAAACTCTTTATTCACAATACAATTTACAGATAACAACACCGGGTGGATAGTGGGATTTACCGGGATCATACTTAAAACTTCCAACAGCGGTAACAACTGGACTCAGCAATCAAGCGGACCAGTGAATATTTTTTATTCAGTTTTTTTTACTAATGTTAATACCGGCTGGGCGGCTGGTGACGGAGGCACTATGTATAATACAACTAATGGAAATACCTGGGGACCTCAATCAACCGGAACAACCAATTCACTTCGATCGGTTTGTTTTGTAAATAATAATACCGGATGGGCAGCTGGTGCAAACGGTACAATAATTAAAACTACAAACGGAGGACTTGTATGGACACCTCTGCCAAGCGGAACGACCACTAATTTTTATTCGATAAAATTCACAGATAATTCAAACGGCTGGGCAGTCGGGTATCCGGGAACAATTGTCAGAACAACAAATGGTGGTGCAAACTGGAGTGTACAAGTTACAGGTTCAAGCAATTATTTCTATTCAGTGTTCTTCGCAGATAATAATACCGGTTGGACGGTTGGATTTCAGGGAACCATCATAAGGACAACTAATGGCGGAACAAACTGGATAAACCAGACCAGCGGAGTCAACAGTGTTTTGTATTCGGCATACTTCATTAATAATAATACCGGATGGGTTGTCGGAAATCCCGGAAGAATTTTAAAAACAACAAACAGCGGCGTGAACTGGGTTTCGCAGCCAAACAGTTCGGTGTATCCTTATTACTCTGTTTATTTTGTTGACGCAAACACCGGATGGAGTGTCGGCTACCCTGGATTTATTTTTAAGACAACAAACGGAGGAACAAACTGGGTAAGACAGATCAGTGGTACAGGAAGCAGTCTGTTTTCAGTCAGCTTTGCAAATGCAAATACCGGGTGGATAGTCGGGGACGCCGGTGCTATACTTAAAACAACCGATGGAGGTGGAGTGATAGGTATTCAGAATATTTCTGCAAATATTCCTGATAAGTTTGCTGTCTCTCAGAATTTCCCTAACCCATTTAATTCACAGACAAGAATTGAGTTTTCAATTCCTGTAAATGAAACGGTAAGGATGAAAGTATTTGATATACTCGGCAAGGAACTGGAAACCCTGGTAAACGAAAAATTAAACCCCGGCAGTTATGTGGTAAACTGGAATGCAACAGAATATACAAGCGGAGTTTATTTTTACAGGATCGAAGCAGGGGACTTTGTCCAGACGAGTAGAATGCTTTTGATTAAATAGAAATATACGAAGTTGGATTTAAAGTTAGCAGGTACTCAGATTATAAAATAAATGATCTCATGTTCGAAAGAAGATGGGATCATTTGCTTTTATGAGCTTTAGTTTATGAAGGATCATTTAAAAGTTTAGCTCGGCTTATTAATTGAATCCGACCGCTCCGAGATCAGTGAGGGATGAATTGAATTTTGAACCTGCACCGATAAAATTAAATTGAATGAATAATATTTTTCTTTTAATTTGATCAAAAAGGGGATACAGGTACGTCTTGTATCTCTTTCTATTTAATCTTAATTTTTTAAAATTAAAAAAACTTAAACCACCATAACAACTTATGAAAAAAATTATTCTTTTTTTTATAGCAATACTTTCTTTCGGTGATTCAATGGGTCAGAGCGTTGAGGTCACCGAACGTCTCGGCAAAAGGATGCAGTCTCTGAATCCTGTTGAATATACGCGGGTCCTCGTATTACTTCGCGACCGTGTCGATATTGAAGCGTTTGACCGCGAGCTATACAGAATCAATGCTCCGATCGATTACAGAGCGCGGATCGTTGTTCAGACACTTCGTGATAAAGCCCTTCAGACACAGGGTCCTTTAATGCAGTATATAAATTCAGAAAAGGAAATTGGAAAGGTCAGGCAGGTAATTAATTACTGGATCACCAATCTCGTTTTCGTTGAAGCGACGAATGACGTCATAACAAATCTTACTTACAGAAGCGATATAGAGCTCATGGATCTTGATGATCTGATTGAAATGGATAAGCCCGTAAACGAGCAGCCTGCTCCGCAGCATAACTCCGAATCGGTTGAGATAGGACTTAAAGTAATTAAAGCTGATGTGCTTTGGAGACTTGGCTTTACTGGTGCAGGCAGAACAGTAATGCACATCGATACCGGTGTTGACGGACTTCATCCGGCTTTAGCTCCGAGATGGTGGGGAAATAACGGACGTCCCTGGTATCATTCCTGGTTTGATCCAATCTCACCAAGCAGCACAGCGCCATTCGACTGCGGCAGTCACGGTACGCATACTATGGGTATAATGTGCGGGAGAAATTCCGCTTCGGGTGATACTGTCGGAGTAGCTCCCGACGCGTACTGGATGTCAGCGGGTATTACAGATTGTCCCGGTGCATCATATCCTTCAATGAACATTCTCGCTTACCAGTGGGCAATGGACGTTGATACAAACGCGGCGACAACTTTCATGCCTGACGTGATCAGTTGTTCATGGCAGGATCCTAATGTTGGAGGAATAGGGCAGTGTACATCCATATATGTTCCGACACTTGCAGCAGTAGAAGCTGCGGGTATAGCAGTGTGTTTCTCAGCCGGAAATTCAGGACCCGGAGTTTCAACTGTAACGCCGCCGAAAAATATTAATACCGATTCAGTAAGCATATTCAGTGTGGGCGCGGTGGACGGCAACACTGCCGGTACACCAATAGCCAGCTTTTCAAGCAGGGGACCCTCGATCTGCGGCGGTTCCGGAACACTTTTAATAAAACCCGAAGTTTCTGCTCCGGGCGTGAATGTAAGATCCAGCGTTCCAAACAACGGATACTCTAATTTGTCAGGCACATCAATGGCGTCACCTCACGTTGCCGGCAGCATTGCGTTATTAAAACAGGTTGCACCCGGATTAACCGGAAAACAGATAAAGGCGGCTTTATTCTCAACCGCGGTCGATCTTGGAACACCGGGGGAAGACAATGATTACGGTAAAGGTCTTATAGACATATACGCGGCATTCCAGCAGCTTGGAGTTTTTCCTTTGAATGCTTTTAATTTACAGTCACCAACTACGGGCTCTACCATAGTCACATTTCCTAATTCAAACGTTCCGGTCACGATCACTTGGGATACATCAGCAACAGGTGCGCAGTACAAATGGGTGTTCGGAAGCCCTGTCGTGCCGCCGAGAAGACTGACCATTCCATCGGTAACTAATACTATTACCATGACTTCCGGTCAGCTTGATAATCTTCTCGCCAATTCAGGTCTCGCGCAGGGTGATTCACTTGCAGGTCAATGGGATGTTTGGTCGTTCAGGGTAAATCCTGTTGATTCAATGAAAGCAACTAACGGACCGAGAGCACTGACACTAAGAAGAGGCGTTCCGCAATTGACCGCATTCAGCTTATCTACTCCGGCTAACGGAACAACTGTGGAAACCACTCCGACTGATTTCTCAAATTTCAAATCAAGCTGGGTAAGATCAGGACAAGGAACAAAGTACAAATGGTTCTTCGCTTCACCTGACTTCACCGCGACGTTAAATATAAAAGCTGTCTACCAGGCGGACAATGGCGGCTTTGATACTGTAATGAGCGTAAGGAGATCAAGACTTGATTCGCTTGCAGCAGGTCTGGGAGCAGGGAACAGTGACTCTGTTGCAGGTCAGTGGAGAGTATATGCCTACAGCGGAAATGATTCGCTTGCTTCTTCACAAACTTACAACATGAGGATCAAACGTCTTCCGATCGCGACTATCACTATTGGTTCGGGCACAGCGGACGAGTCCTATCCTTTGAACAGATTTTATAATTATTACAGATGGCAGGGATTATATCTTGGCTCGGAGATCGGAACATACGGTCAGATAAGAAAAATAAAATTCTATCAGAACAATTCCGTCAGCGGAATTTCAAATGAGAATCTCAGGATATTCATGAAAACAACCACCGATCTGACATTGCCGACAGCATCCTGGGATACAACAGGAATGACACTCGTTTTCTCGGGTGTTACTACAAGTCTTGCAGCACCGGGCTGGCAAGAGATACAACTGACAAATCCAATCTTCTTCAATCCGACACAAAACATAATGTTAGCCATCGGGAGAGATTTCCAGCAGTATGTAACATCTTATCCGAGGTATGCTTACTCAACATCAGCGTCATATAAGAGCAGACGCGGTCAGAGTGACACGCAGTATCCGGCAAGTCTTACACAAAGCTTTAACAGGGCGAACATACAATTTGAAATGAGCCTTACTACGAATGTCAGCAATAATCTTACAGCACTTCCGGAAACATTCTCATTATCACAGAACTATCCAAATCCGTTCAATCCGGTAACGATAATAAATTATCAGCTTCCGGTAAACAGTTCGGTGAAGATCAAAATCTATGATGTTCTCGGAAAGGAAGTAATGACACTTGTTGATCAGAAGTTGAATGCCGGAAATTATTCGGTAGAATTCAACGGTAACAATCTTGCCAGCGGAGCATATTTTTACAGACTCGAAGCTGGTGAGTTTACGGATATAAAGAGAATGATACTTCTTAAATAAGTTGAAAGTTTAAAGTTTGTAAGTTTGTAAAGTTTTAATTTTTTACAATCTGACAATCTGATAATCAAAGAGCGCCGCTGCTATTAACTGCAACGGCGCTTTTTTGTTTAGTTTGTTTTATTTACATCTGATTCTTTCAGCTTTAAATTTAAAATTTTAAATAATAAATAATGGGCGTATGCATTTGCTCCTTATTACCTCATTTCCGTATAAAATCCCCCTGAGCATCAACTGCAACTTTTAACTTTATGCAACCGTAACCCATCTTATGTCAGTCATCAAATCATTAAATTCAAAAATCCCCGAAACTCTAACTTGTAACAACAATTTTTTTTTGTTATTTTTGGAAACTCATAAAACGAAAATAGTTTCTTGAATAAAGATCTGAAAACGAAAGAAGACAGGGTAAGGATATTAAACCATTCACGAAAGAAATTCCACAGTGAAGGTTTCTATAAAACCTCAATGGACGAAATAGCGAGCGAGCTCCAGATAAGCAAGAAAACAATTTACAAGCATTTTGCCTCAAAAGATAAATTACTCCAGGAAATCTGTTCCGACACTTCATGTGAAGTAACCAGCAGCATTGAAAAAATCGTGGAAGGTAATGGTGATGTCGTGGTGAAATTTGTAAAGATCCTGAACATGCACAGTAACTTCACCATGAACATCAGCGAGAAATGGATCAAAGACCTTGCGATCCACGCTCCCAGAATAAAAAAGAGCATCGATGAAATGAAGCACAGTCAGATCAACAGGGTAATGAAGAGACTGCTTGAGCAGGGTAAGAAAGAAAAGCTGATCGAAAATTATCCGTCGCCTATAATAATAATAATATTCACGTCGTCACTGATGTCGGTGCTTAATCCTGAATTTCTGATTAATAACAAGTTCTCGATAAACAACGCTTTTAAGATCACTTATGAAATGCTGCTCAACGGGATACTGACCAAAGCCGGGAAGAAAAAATTCAGTACAACAAAAAAATTATTAGCAAAGGAAATTAAATTATAAAATATGTTGATTAGCTCAGTAAAAATACTTTTGCTTTATTCGGTAATGATTGTCCTGGTCTTCAGTGCGAAGAATTCATTCAGTCAGGAAAAATTAACAATAACTTCACTCAATGAAGCGCTTGTACTGGCGCAGAAAAATAATTCGGATATTGTTAATGCATATCTTGACCAGTTAAAAGCAAAGGAAAAAGTATCCGAGGTTTACAGCGAAAATCTTGTACCCGAAATTAAGCTTAATTCAAGATATACAAGAGCCTTCAAGAAGCAGATATTTGATATCGCAGGTCAGCGGTTTGAAGTGGGATCGGATAATTCCATTTCAAATACAATTGATGTGAGCGAATCGATACCAATACTCGGAACGCCTGTGTTTGCAGGCATCCGCATTGCTGAATATTTTAATAAGGTTCAGGAAGAAAATATTTCACTAGTAGAGAATGATGTGAAAGCCAATGTTAAGAGAGCGTATTACGGTGTGCTGCTTTCAAAATCAGTAGTGGAAGTGAATGAGCTGACTTTAAAGAACGCGGAAGAAAATTTTAGTGTAGTGAATTCAAAATACATAGGTGGTGTTGCTACAGAATTTGATTATCTCAGAGCTAAAGTAAGGGTCGAAAATTCCGTTCCTGAATTATCAAAATCTGAAAGGACTTATGAGATCAGCCGCAAAGCGCTTATCAATACTATCGGCTTTAAGAATGTAGAGGATGTTGAAGTGTCCGGTGAACTTACTTATGACAGTCTTGAGATCCTTGAAAACACGGAATATCTGATCAGCAAGATCTCCGAAAATTATGTTGCAGTAAGACAGCTTGAGCTCGGAAAAAAAATTAACCAGGAGTTTGTGAAGGTTGACAAGGCAGCATATTTACCAAAGCTGTCGTTATTCGGACAGTTCAATCTTTCTTCGGGAGAGAACGATGACAGGTCAATTAAGGATTACAGATTCTTCAATACTTCCAACGCAGGGATATCACTGTCGTGGAATCTGAATTTATTTAAGAACAGCTTTAAGGTCAGGCAGTCGGAGATCGAGGTAAAGAAGAGTACCGAAACCATTAACGATGTAAAGCAAAAGCTTAAGCTTGCATCTCAAAGCGCGATCATAGCTATCGAAGATGCGAAGGAAAGGATCATCAGCCAGAAAAATACTGTAGGTCTGGCGGAAAGAAGTCTTGAGCTTGCAAACATAAGTTACCGCGCCGGTGTATTGAATCAGATAGATGTACAGTCAGCGGAATTAAGTGTATCACAATCACGGCTGGCATATCTTCAGGCAATATATGATTACCAGATAGCTAAGACAGAATTAGAAAGATTACTTGAAAAATAAAACATTGAAACTAAAAATAAATTTTCCAAAATAATGATGAAAAACATTTTTTATACATTCGTTTTACTCTTAGCCGGGAGCATTATATTTTCTGCGTGTGGCGGCGACGGTGAAACCAAGACCGAGCCCGAGAAAAAATTGCAGGCGGTCAAGTTTCAGGAAGTTGTTACTGAGACCTTCACGGAAAGTTACAGGATCGTAGGTATTGTCAAACCTTATCAGACTGCAAAGGTCTCTTCGGAAGAAGGCGGACTTATTACATATCAGCCGTTTGATAAAGGAAGCCGCGTATCCAGAGGTCAGGTTGTTGTAAGGCTGCGCAAGGATCAGGACAGAGCTACATACGATCAGGCATCTACACAATATGATCTTGCAAAGAGTAATTTTGACAGGATTGAAAAACTTTATGAAGAAAAGGTTGTGACGGAGCAGGATTATACCAACGCGAAATTCCAACTTGAATTAACAGAGAGAAGTCTTGATGTGCTTGAAACTCGTCTTAATAAATCTTATGTCGTTGCTCCAATAAGCGGAGTGGTCGATCAGAAGTATATGAGCAAAGGTGAAGTATGCGGACCGGGTACACCAATTCTCAATCTTGTGGACGTTTCGAGAGTGAAGATCACAGGAGGAATTCCTGAAAGATTCGTCGGTGAAGTCAAGAAGGGATCAGAAGTGAAAATGACGTTTGATGTTTATCCGGGAGAAGAATTTTTTGGTAAGGTAAGTTATGTTTCACCTGTACTGAGCGCGGCTAACAGGACATTTGAAATTGAAGTTGAGATGAACAATAAGGACGGAAAGTTCAAACCAGAAATGAGCGCTAACATTGAAATTGAAAAAGCGAATATTGAAAACGCTGTTGTGCTTCCTCAGGATCTGATCGTTGATTTTGGAAGCGAGAAGTATGTATTCGTTCTGGAGAATGACATTGTAAAGAAAAAAGTAGTAACCCTTGGCGGAAGAGATAATAACAAGGTACTGATCACATCAGGATTGAACGGCGGCGAGAAAATGATTATCGAAGGATATCAGTCGGTTAATGACGGAGATAAAGTTCAGATAATAAACTAAAAATTAATTAAGCAGAAATGACAGTATCAGGTTTAGCTGTAAACAATAAGGTTACAGTTTATATAATGGTCGCGATAATTATTATCTTCGGAATATTTTCCTACAATGCCATTCCGAAAGAATCCGCGCCATCAATTACAATCCCCAATATTTTTGTGTCAACTCTTTATTTCGGTGTCTCGCCTAAAGATATGGAAAATCTTGTGACGCAGGAAATTGAGAAGGAAGTGAAGGGTATAAAGGATGTGAAGAAAGTGACATCCATTTCCCAGGAAAGTTTTTCAATGGTTAACATTGAATTTAATCCTGATGTAAAGATCGATGATGCGCTCCAGAAGGTTCGCGATAAAGTTGCCATTGCAAAAGGTAAAATGCCGCAGGACATTGAAGAGCCGTCTATCATGGAAATTAATTTATCCGAGCAGCCGATGCTTTACATTAATCTTTCAGGAAATCTCGGACTGGCTTCATTAAAAGAGATCGCAGACAAACTCAGCGATGACATTGAGATCGTGCCGGGCGTACTGAATGCAGATGTAAAAGGCGGACTTGAAAGGGAGGTTAAGGTGAATGTTGATGCCGACCGGCTTAGATATTACAATCTTACCTTTAATGATATCATAGAAAAGATAGGACTTGAGAATCAGAGCATTCCCGGCGGAAGTGTGGATGTGGGAAAACAGAATTATCTTGTGAGAGTACCCGGTGAATATGAAAATCCGGAAAATATAAAAGACATTGTTATTAAGGCTGATTCAGAACAGCCAATCTATATAAGGGATATCGGACAGGTCATTTACGGTTACAAGGACAGAACGACTCTCTCACGTGAGAACGGCAAGGAAGCGGTTTCCATTGTTGTTAAGAAAAGAAGTGGTGAAAATATCATCAGAATAGCTGATGAAATAAAAGAGCTGGTTAAAAAGAAAGAATCGGGTTTTCCTCCGGGCTTGAAAGTCAGCTTTACCGGTGATGAATCGACAAGTATAAAGAACACTGTTCATGAGCTTGAGAATGGTATCATCACAGGGTTTCTTCTTGTGTGCGTCATTCTTCTTGCATCAATGGGATTGAAAAACGCTTTTCTTGTTGCAACATCGATTCCGTTTTCTTTCCTTATATCATTTATAGTGCTTGACGCTTTTGGTGTTACAATGAACATTGTTGTTTTGTTCGGACTGATACTTGTTCTGGGAATTATTGTTGATGACGCGATCGTTGTTACGGAAAACATTTACCGGCTTCAGGAATCGGAGGGCTACTCTCCACATGACGCTGCCATCGAAGGACCAAAGGAAGTTCAGTTCCCTGTAACGATTGCAACATTTACGATTATCTCTTCATTTGCACCTTTACTTTTCTTCCCGGGTATTGTGGGACAGTTTATGAGATATCTGCCGATCACTTTAATAGTATGTTTATTCTCATCTCTTTTTGTTGCATTGATAATTAATCCTGTGCTGTCGTCACAATTCATTAATTTTAAAAAAGACCGCGCTAAGCTCGAAGGAAAACAAAAGTGGTACAACTTAATTACAAGATTTCATTTATGGTTTGACAGGTTGTTCGCTAAAATAGTTCTGCAATATGAAAAAGTTTTAAGATTTGCGTTACGCCACAGGGTGATTACAATTGGCGGAACAGTAGCATTCCTGATCGTCATATTTTTCATTTACGGAAAATTCAACAAAGGAGTAGAGTTCTTTCCGGAAGTAGAGCCGCAGCAGGCATTTATTTATGTTAACATGCCGGTGGGAACGAATATTGATAAGTCAAATGAAGTAACGACAATTGTCGAGCAAAAGCTTCCTGCTTTTAAAGATATTGAATATTATCTGACAAACATAGGTTCAGAAATCGGAGGCGGATTCGGTGGTGATGTTTCGAACAAGAATACTATTACTTTAAGTTTTTATGATAAGAAAGACCGTGAACAAAGCTCGTTCAAGACAATTGAAGAGATTCGGGACGCGGTATCTAATATTACAACCGCGGATGTCCGGATCCAGAAGCAGACCGGCGGTCCTCCTACCGGTCCTCCGATCAACATAGAAATTTCAGGAGATGATTTTGTAAACTTAGGAAAGCTGTCTGATGAAGTGAAGAGACTGATCAAGGATATTCCGGGAATGAAGGATCTGAAGGATGATTTTGATGAAGCGCGTCCGGAAATAAAAATTACTGTTGACAGGGAGAAAGCTGCATTGTTCGGATTGAATACTACTGTGATCGCTTCAACCATCAGAACAGCTATCAACGGAACCGCTGCAAGCAAGTACAGAGTCTCCGATAAGGAATATGACATAACAGTCCGGCTTGATTCAAATCAGAGACATGATATAGTTTCCGTTCAGAATATTTATCTGCCGGGGAAAGACGATGCGACAGTTCCTCTCACATCCGTCGCTAAAGTAGATTTTTCAGGCGGTATTGGAGCGATCAACCGTAAAGATCTGAAAAGAGTTGTAACTATTTCCGCTAATGCCGAAGGAAGACTTGGTAATGATGTTCTTGCTGATGTGAAGGCAAAGCTTGAGGGATTTAATATGCCGACAGGATATAACATCAGCTATACGGGTGAGCAGGAAAGCCAGGAAGAATCACAAAGTTTTCTCGGTAAAGCGTTTTTAGTTTCATTGCTGCTGGTATTTTTCTTTCTTGTGATCGAATTCAACTCGGTGACATCCCCAATCATAATCATGTTCACGGTTCTTCTTTCATTGATAGGTGTGCTGATAGGATTGCTTGTAACACAGACTCCGTTCGGAATAATAATGACGGGAATCGGGGTCATAGCGCTCGGAGGAATTGTAGTAAGGAACGCTATCATACTTTTGGATTTCCAGAAAGAACTTGAGAAGAGGGGATTGAGCAGGGAAGAAGCAGTAATACAGTCAGGCATGATAAGATTAAGACCGGTATTCCTTACAGCAGCAGCTACCATTCTTGGACTTGTGCCTCTTACGACTGGTGTTGATTTTGACTGGAGATCATTCTCGTGGGTGATCGGTGGTGAGAATACTGCATTCTGGAGACCGATGGGTGTAGCGATAATATTCGGACTGACAGTTGCTACGTTCCTTACACTTGTCGTGGTACCGGTGATATTCATAGCTGTTTCAAATCTGAAAGAAAAATTTTCAAAAAAGAATAAAACATCCGAGGGTGAAATTGTTTTTGAAGGCAAATAAATAATACTTAATAAGAGTAAGTAATTTTCAATATTCAACTTTAAAATTGATTTCATCTTGACAGGTGAAATCAATTTTTTTTTATGAAAATCTGAAGTTTATCCTGTATTTGCCTGCTTAAATAATTATTTTTGCAAATATAATCTTACCTCCTATATCAAAAAAGTTTATACCGGAATAATCTGTAATATCGTATTAGCCGCCTCATTTACTTCATGCAATCCAATGAAGAAAAATGTATTGAAAGACATCGCGGATAATTTTGAAGAGGTGATAATCTGACAAGCTGAAAATTTTATAAATCTTTTGAATCAACTGTTTTTGGCTGCTGTATCTCTCTGTTGAGGAAGTAAGTAAGAACGGTCCTTATTACGACTATGCCTCCAAGCACAATTAAATCCTGATCGGTCGGATCAATTATCGTCCTGATTATATCGGAAGCTATCAGGAATTCAAGTCCGAGCAGAAGGTAATATCCGAGCTGAAGCCGGATAACACTTATTTCTGTGAATGTGAATTTTCCGCTGAACCTGGAAAGTTCATTTTTTATAAATTGAAATAACGCGATCAGTGATCCGTAAGCAATAATGCATAAGCTTACGACACTTATTACGAATGCTATGTTCTCAAGTATCTGCTGCATGAAAAATTTGTATAAATTAATATTCTTCTTCCAAATCTACAATATTCAAAAAATCCTGCCTGCCTTTAGCCGCTCTGTTGATATTCTCAAAAACTTCATCCCATCTCTTCAGATCATCGAACGGAGATGCCGCGCGGTGCGGTGATAAGATAATGTTCTTAAGTTTGTGAAACGGATATTTGGAAGGATAAGCTTTTCCCTGTTTGTCTTTCTTCGGATGGTAATTATACCACACATCAAGCGCAGCGCCACTGATGATTTTATTTTTCAATGCATCATATAATGGCTTCTCGCTTACGATCGTCCCGCGTGCTACATTGACCAGAAGACCTGTCTTGCCGAGCAGCCTTAATTCCTTAGCGCCGATCATGCCTTCTGTCTTTGAAGTATGCGGGATCGCTATTATGAGAATGTCGATTGCCTTGAGGAATTTGTTCAGATCATTCTCGAGGTATCTTACTGCTTTATTATTTCCGGAAATGTTATCAGCATTTGTTTTACCCCGGCTTCTCTTCAGGATGTGAAATTCATTTTCAAATCCTGAAAGGAACCTGTGTACATATTTATTTATCGCACCGTAACCAAGCAATCCTATCCTGCTGTCACGTAACGGTAAAGTCGAGCTTGTAATATCCTTGTCATCACTTGTCCGCCAGATACCTTCAGCCATCCATTGATGGTGGGGGATCATCCTGTTCATCAATGCAAGCAGCATCGCGACAGTATGCTGTGCCGTCGCGTAAGCGTGCCCGTGCCCGTTAACAAGGACTATTTTTTTAGTTCTGTTTATCTCTCGGAAATTTTCGATGTGATGCTTAATGCCTGTTCCGGGATTGATGAACAGCTTCAGATTCTCCGCCGCGATCAGCATTTCCTTTGAAGGTCTCCAGCCGATGATGACGTCAGCTTCAGTGTAATGCTTTTGCATGCTTTTCTCTGAAAAGCTTTTCGGGAATACGAGAGCTATGTTTTTATTTTTACTGAATTGTTTTCTGAAATGCTTTTTCAATTCCGGCTCGGCATTCCAGATAAAGAGGACGTTCAATTTTTTATTCACATTATAATATATGAAGAATATATTTTTGGGTTAAGTCAGGAATGTGAAACTGAGAGGTAATCTAAAGTTAGAAAGATATAAAGTTATGTAAGCAGAAGCTGAAATTTTATTGACAATAAAAAAAGCCGGTAATATCTCACCGGCTTGAATATTGCTGAATTGAATTTTATCAGCATTTATAGTCTATAAATTTAAAATTGATCAGGGTCTCATTATGCTGACAAAATTCACGGAATTATTGTATGCAACGATCATATCCCCCGCATCAGTAAAATTATTTCCCGTAACATCACTGCTCAGATATCCCGAACCAAAGGTGATCACATCGTTAAAAATAAATATCATATCCGCTGCGTCAATCGTTCCATCCTTGTCAACATCTCCACTGTAAACAGCATACTCAACAGGTGAAGCGTCAACCTGTTTCATGTTATTTCCGAAAGCGCTTCCTGCAGCATTCGTGAAATCATAGCTCATGGTATTTGCAGTAAAGGTTTGCGTGGACGCACTCCAGGTCTCAAGTGAGTTCCTGTGACTCAGTATTATAAAATAAGGTGTACCGTTATTTACATTTGTAAAATTGAAAGTGCCGGTTGAATTTATTCCGATCACAGACTTAGACGAGTCTACAAAAGCGTAAGGCGAACTGCTGTTCCTCAAATATAACATTGCAGTATCCGCGGTCATTACGTCAGCCGCGTCATCATAAAACCCTTCCACAGTAGCGGAAAGATTCAGGACACCGGATGTGTTTACGGTATTTGCCTTAAGCAGAAGCTTGTTGAGATTAAGACGTCCGTTTGAAACGGTTACATTATTCATTGAAGCGATGGTATCGACTGTTGAAAGAAGAAATTGCTTGAACAATGTCGCCGCTGAGTCGGGGTCATTCTTCATCAACTGGATATATGAAATGTGCGCGCCGGAATGAAGTAGTGCAATTGCTCCGGCGACCTGCGGTGTTGCCATTGAAGTACCTGTAAGTGTTCCGTATGTATTGGTCGGAACGGTTGAAAGAATGCTTGTACCCGGAGCTCCGAGATCCATGTTGATCTGACCGTATCCGGCACCGCTGTTCCTTGCATCGGTCCTTGTTGTGTTTGTCACCGCTATCATAAACTTGCTCGGACACGTCGTAGGAATGTCGCCCTGTGTATCGATATTAATGTTAAGATTCGGACCGGCTCCCGCGCTTAATATTCCCGCATTGCCGAGAGAGTCATAAAATGCACACCATAAAGGATAGTTAACCGGCTGTCCGAAATCGATACCAAATGATGAGTTGGTAGAAACAACAAAAGCACCTGCGGCACCGTTAGTCTGATTATAAATTTTCCTTTGCTTAAGCGCGTAGCCGTAAGCTTTGATGACATTTGTTTCAGTGGCTGAACCATAGACGATCGGCATTGTCTTAACTTTCCAGTTAACTCCCGACACTCCGAGACTGTTATTTCCTTTACCTCCAACTATTCCGGCACAGTGTGTGCCGTGCTGATTTGCGGGAATGGTTCCGTTGTTGCTGCCGGCATTCCATCCGTTAATGTCGTCGACGTATCCGTTGTTGTCATCATCAATACTGTTGCCGGATATCTCTGCATAATTTCTCCAGGTGCTGAGATCGGTGTGTGCAACTTGTTGACCTCCATCGACTATCGCGACAACTATAGTATCACCCATCGCGGTCACTCCGCCTGTTGAGATCTGCCATGCTTCAGGAGCGTCGATGTCGGCGTCTACCGTGCCGCCGCTTTGTCCTGTATTATTCTTATCCCATTGCTCGGCGAACCTTGTATCATTAGGGATCACGCGTTCCTGAAACCTGTGATTGAACTGCGCTATGGCAACATTATTATTTCTCATCACTGACATCAAAGCATCGACAGGAGCGCTTTTTGAATTATCATAGCTGAATAAATAAATGTTCATATCAGGAACAAGAACTTCTTTTACGGAAAGTCCTATGCTGTTGTAATTATCAGTAAAAACGTCTGTGTTGATGTTGCTTTTAAACATCACAATAATTTCTCCTTCGACATAATTATTATCTTCATAAAAATGCGAGAGATCGTTTTGGCTTGTTGAAGTGGTGCTGAACAATGCCGCCATCAAAATTATCAAAGCTATTGGCAGCAGGGAGTAAATGATTTTCATCTTCAAATTTTGAGATTAATAAATTGGATAAGCAAAATAGAAAAATAAAGTGAAGGGTTAAAGTAAGAAGTATGCGGAAAGTGATGCTCCGGCAATAAAGTTAAAAAAAATTCTTATTTAATTTCATTAATAAAAATTTCAAACTTTAATCTTTTCTTAAACATAGTTATTTTGCTTTAAAATTACTTCACTCAGCCGGTAACGGATCTATGGATACATGAAAACATTCGGTTTATTTTTACTTGGCATTAAGGAATATCTGATACTTTCTCTTCTTATAGTCATCTCATTAATATTAATTTTCTCAAATGATAATTCGCAGGTACGGTTCTTAAGAGCTGTGGCGGTGGGCTTTGTAGGGACTATTCAAAGTACGGTCTCAGCAGTGCCAAATGTTTTTGAAATTGAGAAAGAAAATGAATTTCTTCGTGAAAAAAATATCGAGCTGTCGAATGAAGTTTCGGCATTGAAGGAAGCCCGTCTTGAAAATTTACGCCTGACAAAAATTCTCGGACTAAAGGAAAGAAATATATCCGGTGTTGTCATTGCAAAAATTGTAAACAAGTCTCTTATTCAGGCGCGTAACACAATTACACTGAATGTCGGCGAAGCTGACAGCATAAAGGTTAACATGCCGGTGATCACAGATGACGGTCTTGTCGGCAGGATCGTTTCCACAAGCTCACACTATTCCATTGCGCAGATACTTTACAACAGGAGCTTAAGCATCAGCGTGAAAGTTCAGCGAAGCCGTGTCGACGGCATCCTTAATTATGACGGCGCCGGAAATCTTGTTATCACCAATGTTCCCAAAAGCGCGGATGTGAAAACAGGTGATATCATCATCACTTCTCAGTACAGTAATTATTTCCCCGCGGGTGTACCGGTCGGGACAGTTGTCGAGGAAGGAAATCTTGATAACCTTTTCAAGAAGGTGATTATCAACCCGCTTGTTGTTTTCTCAGGGCTTGAGGAAGTTTTTGTCTTGAGGCATTTACCTGAGATGGAGCGACTTGATCTTGAAACATTATATTTTAAAAAATAGAAAGAAAATATTGTAACGGTTGGACATAACCTCTTATTTAAAGTCAGCTCTGATATTATTGGTATTGATCGTAATACAGTTAACTTTTCTGTCAATAATTTCCATTTCAAAATATAACATAACACCTGACCTTGTCATCATAATGGTCATATATATTGGTTACACGCGCGGGCACATAGCCGGGATGGTCTCGGGATTTTTCGCCGGACTGATGCTCGACATCTTAAGCGGCTCGTTCTTTGGTCTGGCGGCATTGTCATACAGCGTAGCAGGATTTATTCCATCCTATTTCAGCAAGCCGTCAGGGGATAAGTCAAAGCGAAGCTCAATGATAGGAATTATATTTCTCTGCACATTAGTTGCATACAGTATATTCTTTGGTGTATATTTTCAGGGTTCCTCCATATCTTTTATAGATATATTTTTAAGATACGTCATCACCACAACATTTTACACTTCAGTATTCGGTTTTATTTTTACCTTAATCTCAAACAGGTTTGACCTTAGCAGGTCTATTAATTAATGGATCTAGAAAAAAAGAAATATGTTATTTACTCACTCTGCGCTGTCGTGCTGATTCTTTTTATTACACGACTTTCGTATTTGCAGCTTTTTAACAAAGAGGAATTAAGCAGGGAGTCGGACAAGAACTCTGTAAAGACAATTACGGTAACCCCCCCGCGTGGCATAATGTACGACCGCAACGGCAAAATACTTGTTGACAACAAGCCGTCTTATACCGTCACCATTACTCCGTCACAGTTCGACAAAAATAATCTTAACGAAGTGTCATCGCTGCTTGAGATTCCTGCCGAAGAGCTTCAGGAAAATTTGAAAAGCTTTAAAGGCACGAACCGCTTCAACCCCGCGAAGATAAAACGCGATGTTGACTTTAGGGTAATTTCTCATATTGCCGAGAACAGGGACCGGCTCGCGGGTGTGGATTATCAGACTGACGCGATAAGATTATACTCTAAAGAATTTCACGGATCACATTCATTCGGATATACAAGTGAGATCTCGGAAAAGATGCTCGGCAAGCAGATCGGCGATTACTATAAGCAGGGTGATGTTGTCGGCTCCAGCGGAATTGAATCAAACTATGAAAATTATCTTCGCGGCGTAAAGGGATATAATTTTATTACTGTCGATGTGAAAGGAAGAGAGATCGGTCAACTTAATGACGGGAAGGATAACATTCCACCAATCAATGGCTCCGATCTTATTCTCGGAATGGATAAAGACCTTCAGGAGTATGCAGAAAAGTTAATGAAAGACAAGCGCGGTGCCATCATAGCTGTTGATCCTAAAACAGGAGAGATATTATGCTTTGTTTCAAAACCGGATTTTGATCTTTCGCTTTTTGCGGGGAAGACCGATCCAAAAGTTTTTTCATCTTTGTTAAATGATCCCGATAAGCCGCTGTTCAACAGGGTAATTCAGACAAAGTATCCTCCGGGTTCAACCTGGAAAATGATGATGTCTCTGGCGGCAATGGCTGCAGGTGAAATAACTCCTACTTCCACCATCGCATGCAATGGTTCCTTCGTTTTCGGAAACAGATCTTTTGAAGATCATGGTGCATACGGTAACATAAATGTAACAAGAGCGATCGAAGTTTCTGCAAATACCTTTTATTATAAGCTCGGACTTCAGCTTGGAATTGATAACTACAATAAGTATGGTAAAATGTTTGGCTTCGGCGGACGAACCGGCATTGACATTCCAAATGAAACACAGGGACTTCTTCCGTCCCGGGAGTATTTTAATAAACGTTACGGCGAAAATAAATGGACACCGGGATTGCTTGTAAGTCTTGGCATTGGTCAGGGTGAGCTTGGTGTATCACCGGTGCAGATGGTTGCCTACACAGCCGCTATCGCGATGGACGGATTGTATTGCCAGCCGCACTTTGTAACCAAGATCAAGAATAGTATGAACGATACTTATGAGGACATGAAATTTGAACAAAGAAGAATTAACATTCCGCAAAAATATTTTGATGCTGTTAATAAAGGTATGTACCTGGTAGTCAATGGCGGAGGTACAGCGAAAAATATTAAATCAGAGGACTTCGTTCTTTGCGGTAAGACAGGTACTGCGCAGAATTCATCAGGCAATAATCACTCATGGTTCGTTGGTTACGCTCCGTATGACGATCCGAGGATTGCGATATGCGTGCTCGGGGAAAATCAGGGCTGGGGAAATGTTTTCAGCGCGCCGATAGCCGGCGCTTTAATGGTCAGATACCTCGGAGGAGAACAGTATGAAACAAGCGATGAGATCAAGATGGTAAATCAGGGAACGCAAGACTAATTACTAATTACTAATTACTAATTACTAATTACTAATTACTAATTACTAATTACTAAAGCATAAGGCAGAGATTGAATAAAAATATTTTTGAAAGGATAGATGTACTGATATTGATAGTAGTGCTTGCGCTGGTGGGTTCAGGACTTATAGCTATATTCAGTGCAACCTATACGAGCGGGACTGATTACTTTTCAAGACAGCTTACCTTTGCGATATTCGGTCTTGTGATAATGATCGGCATAAGCTTTGTTCCTCCGAGAATAATCGCAAGAGCATCTTACATTTTTTATGTAGTGTCATTATTACTGCTGGTTCTGGTACTTATTTTCGGAAAAAAAATTTCCGGCTCGAAAAGCTGGTTCAGCATGGGAGGATTCGGGATACAGCCGTCGGAATTCGCAAAGATAGCGACCATACTTACTCTCGCAAATTTTCTTTCAACATCAGAGGATGGTTTTAAAAATGTCAACAAGCCGCTGGTATTTCTTAAGGCGATAGCGATAGTTTTTTTTCCCGTTGTGCTCATAATGCGTCAGCCTGATATGGGTACTTCGCTTGTTTTTCTGTCAATGATACTTCCAATACTTTTTTGGGTCGGCATGTCACCTTATGTTTTATTCATTATAATCTCTCCTGTAATAATAGTACTCGGGGCTTTTTTCGGAATGACATATCTGATCGCCGCAATTGTGATTGTCGGGTTAATACTCCTGCTATTCAAAAAGAATATTCTCGTAACTGTCGCCTTAGTTCTGATCAATGTCGCAATAGGATTTTCATTCGACAGTCTTTATCATAAGCTTCAGCCGTATCAGCAGAACAGGATCAAAGCCGTGTTCGACCCAACAACCGATCCGCTCGGCAGCGGTTATAATGTCATACAATCAAAAGTAGCTATCGGTTCGGGAGGAATGTTCGGCAAGGGATTTTTGCAGGGAACGCAGACGCAGCTTAAGTTTATTCCCGAGCAATGGACGGATTTTATTTACTGCATGATCGGGGAGGAATTTGGATTTGTCGGTTGTGTAATAATACTTCTTCTTTATATGCTAATAATTTTCCAGCTTGTTAATAATTCATACCTATCAAAGAATAAATTTCTAAGCATCGCGTGCATTGGGTTTTCGAGTATAATATTTTTCCACCTTGTTGTTAATGTCGGAATGACGATTGGCATAATGCCCGTCATCGGCATTCCGCTTCCTATGATGAGCTACGGAATTTCATCTTTGCTTTCTTTTCTTATAATGATGGGTATAGGAATGAGCGCTTACAGGTACAGAAACCAGTACTGATTTGGAATTTCGGATTTGGGATTTCGGATTTTGGGATTGAAAGATCTTTGATTTTAGAATTTTGATTTTTAAAATTGCATATACAATTTCCGCTATCTGAAAAACTTTAAAACTTTACAAACTTTGAAACTTTTAACTTTTAACTTTTAACTTTCAACTTTCAACTTTCAACTTTTAACTTTTAACTTTTAACTTTTAACTTTTAACTTTTAACTTTCAACTTTCAACTTTCAACTTTTAACTTTTAACTTTTAACTTTTGTGATACTTTCAGACAAGCAGATCCTCCAGGAAATTAAGAATAAGAATATTGTAATAAAGCCGTTTGACATAAAGTCTCTTGGTTCGAACAGCTATGACGTTCATCTCGGTGAATGGCTTGCAGTATATAAGGATGAAGTTCTTGACGCGAAAAAACATAACAAAGTACAGCATTTCAAGATACCGAAAGAAGGTCACATACTTCATCCAACGAAATTATATTTGGGTGTCACACTGGAATACACCGAGACACTTGTGTATGTACCTTTCCTTGAAGGTAAGTCAAGCATCGGCAGACTTGGGATCGATATACACGCCACAGCAGGTAAGGGAGATGTCGGATTCAAGAACAACTGGACACTTGAAATTTCAGTCAAGCAGCCGGTAAAGATATACGCAGGAATGCCTATCGGACAGTTGATCTACTTTATGGTCGAAGGAGACGTCCTGACGCCCTATGATAAGAAGCCCTCGGCAAAGTATAATAAGAGAACTAACAAGCCGGTGGAGTCGATGATGTTCAAGAATTTTAGATAGATGTTTCATTTGTGATTTTCGATACAAACTTTCAACTTTCAACTTTCAACTTTCAACTTTCAACTTTTAACTTTCAACTTTTAACTTTCAACTTTTAACTTTCAACTTAACAAACTTAGTTTGAAATTCACCAGCAAGCTCCGGAATATCATAAAAAAAAACAACTCGAATGTTGTTGTCGGACTGGATCCCGATCTTAGCAAGCTCCCTGCGATTTTCCTGAAGTATAAAAATCCTGTCGCTGAATTCAACAAGCTTATAATAAACTCGACCAAAGATATCGTTGCAGGTTACAAGCCGAACATGGCATTTTATGAATGTCTTGCTGAAGAGGGGATCGAAGCAATCAAAGAAACGGTCAAGACGATACCCGAAGACATGATAAAGATCTGTGATGCGAAGAGAGGTGACATGGGAAACACCGCGGAAATGTATGCAAGAACTTACCTCGACAATTATAATTTCGATTCCATTACTCTCAGCCCGTATATGGGTGAAGATTCAATTGCGCCTTTCATTAAGAATGAAAGCAAGGGAGTTTATATAATTGCACTGACATCCAATCCGGGAGCAAAAAATTTTCAGTATCTCCTGACCGAAGGTAAACCTTTGCATGAGGTCGTTGTTGAGAAGTGTCTTGAGTGGAATAAGCTTGGCAATATTGGATTTGTATTCGGTGCAAATCATTCGACCGAGCTGAAAAAATTTACGGAAAGCTACCCTGAAGTTCCTCTGCTCATACCGGGAGTCGGTGCGCAGGAGAGTGACCTCAACGAACTATTAAAAAATCTCAATACCAAAAATTTCGTTATCAACTCAAGCAGGAATATAATCTACTCGGCATCAAAGAGTTGTACCGAAACCGAATTCACCGAGTCTGTCCGCAACGCTGCGGCTGCCCTGAATGACAACATCAACGCATTGATTCAAACTTAGAAGAGAATAATGAAAAAATATTCTGCTGTGTTTATTTTAATTATACTGGTATCTGTCTTTTTACAAGACGCCTTTTCGCAAACTACTCCTGAGCTGATGGAAGAAACAAGCGAAAAGGTAGAGATGATCGATATTGACGCTACACTTAAAACCGTGACACTTTTGAATGATGAGTTCATGCAGGAGATGACAGATGGCGGCGGAGAGCTTAAATGTTATTACAGGGATAATTTGATCTATCACATTCATCAGACTGTCGGGATATCATACGGGATCTACTTAACAGAATACTATTACAGTGGCAATAAATTAATTTTCGTAAATGAAAAATTTAATCAGTACTATTACGATACATTAACAACCTCACTCGATTACTCGAAAACAGAGAACGCTTATAACGGCAGCTATTTTTTTAATAACGGAAAGCTGATTCATTACACAAGCACAGGTCACAGCAGGTTTGAAGGAGATTCAATTGATGTCGCGAAAACTTTAACTACGGAATCAGATGAAGCATTTGATCTTATCCTAAAAAAAATAAATTCTTCCCGTTAAAATCCGACCAATGTACCCTCAGGTGAAAGTCTGATCTGGGCTCTGGCAAAGCAGTCCGGTAAGTATGACAGCTTATTGAGATACCCGGCTGAAGACGGTGAATATGAAAAAGATGAAATGGATAAGCTTGGACTTTAAATGAGCAAGGTTATTCTTTTATATTTCAAAATTATAATCTTTATTTTCTGAAACTATTAGTAATTTGATTACGTTTTTAAAAGCAGGCTAACTATTTTAAAGCACTCCGAAAAGACCTTATGAGAAAATTTTTCCTTGCTACAATCTTCATACTTTTTACAGCTTCATCTGCTTTCTCCCAAGTCCCTGATTCACTGAAATCCACACTTTACGGCTCTGTTGTTACCATCGAAAAAAATAAAATCCAAAACGTCCTTATCAGTATAACCGGCAATGAAAATTCCTTAAAAGTTTTCACAGATGACAACGGTACTTATGAAGTTGTATTGGAACAGGGCAAATATACGATCTCAATCGGGCACCCCGGATACAATAATTACGAATATAAAAATTTTTCTATTGATGCGGGTGAACGAAAAAATCTCGATATTTATCTCATAGAAAAAATTGTAAGCACTGAAGAGATAGAAGTTGAAGGAATATTCCGTCAGAGGCAGGAAGATCTTAGAACAAGTTTGTTCAACATAAAGCCTCAGAATGTTAAGATGCTTCCCGGTGCTGTTGAAGATGTTCTTAGATCGCTTCAGTCACTGCCGGGTGTTACAGCGCCCAATGATTTCACATCACAACTGGTTGTCAGAGGTTCAGGTCCTGATGAGAATCTTATCATAATGGATGACGTGGAAATTTTCAATCCGTACAGATTATACGGATTGGTAAGCATGTTCAATCCCGAAACATTAAGCGATATTACACTCATCACCGGTGGCTTTCCTGCGAAATACGGCGACAGATTATCTGCAGTGCTGGATGTATTGAATAAAGAAGGTGACCGCAAGAGGACATTGTCTTCAATTGTGAATGCGAGCATTACAAACGCGAATTTGATTTTTAACGGAAAGAATCCATTCAACATACCCGGCTCCTGGATCGTCTCAAGCAGACGTACCTATTACGATCTTATCGTCGGTCCCTTTGCAAAAAAGGCAGGACTGATCACTGAAGATTCATCATTCCCGTCATTCAGGGATCTTCAATTCAAACTCGCTATCGGTCCGTTTAAAAGAAGTAAGTTTCTTGTTAATGGTGTCTTCTCACACGATGGTGTGGACATTATTCCCGGAAGTGAAAGCAAGCAGGCGGACAGTGTCGCCGTGACAGATGTAACCACGAACAACATGCTTTCGCTTGCCTGGCATTATACTCCCAACGACCGTTTCATTTCAAGAACAACTTTATCATGGTATGAAAACAGCGGTGACAATGACTTCAACGCTGAGATACTTGATCCTCTTATCGACCAGGAAAACTATTCCCCTGAACAGCGTGACAGCTTAAGACAGATCGGAGCATTGCTCGGGCTGGAATTTAATTCGCGTTATACATTTAGAAAATTTTCGATCGGTAACCGTTCAATCAAAATAAACAAAAACTCCGAGCAGGAATTTGGCGGCGGAATCGATATTGTTAAAACCGATCTTGAATACAATCTTAAGATAGATGAAAACTTCAGGGCGTTCATCAGGAATTTTCCAAGCTCGTCCGCCTTCCTTGATGACTTTAATCTTGAAGGTGAAAATAATCTGCGTGCGTATGTGTATGGTCAAAGCATGTTCAAGATCACGAAGAAATTTTTTGTTCAGCCCTCACTGAGACTTGATTACTTTCAGATAATAAAGACACCATATATCGCACCGAGATTCAGTCTTGGATACGCTATTGATGCTTTGACTACAATAAGAACTTCCGCGGGATTGTATTATCAGTCGCCGGGTCTTGAGAAATTAGTTGACGGCAGAACATTCTTCGATCTGAGGAACGCTGCTGCTAACGGGCTCAAGGCGGAAAGAGCAATTCACTTTGTACTCGGCATAGACAGATGGATATCAAATGACTGGCTTGCTAAAGTGGAGGGGTATTATAAAAAATTTGATGATCTGATCGAACAGCAAAAGCTTCTCGGTTACCGTTATGAATTCTCACTGAATGATCCTTCAAACACAGATCCCAATTATATAAAGAATTATAACAACTGGGTGAGATCAGCAGAGAAGCTTCCGTATGATTCTTTAACTACAAATCCTGTGAATATTGGTTCAGGGAATGCTTATGGTTTTGAAGTAAGTCTTGAAAAAAAATTCACAACTTCCAGGACAAAGGTTTACGGGTGGATAAATTATTCCTTATCATTTTCAGACAGAGAGAAATACGGCGTGACTAGCCCTTACCGTTTCGAGCAAAGACATCTTGCTAATGTTGTTCTGAATTATCGTGTTAATAACTGGCTTGAGCTTGGCGGCAGATGGACATACGCAACCAACTTTCCCATCACGACTCCTATAGGAATTACACCGAGATTGATCGCTGATTCACTCGCCGTTAATCCTGTAACCCGCTCAGTCATTTTTAATCTTGATTACGGAGCAAATCCGAATTTATTCAATGATAAAAAACCGGAGTATCACAGATTGGACTTCCGCGCCACCGCTTACACTAATTTCTGGTCAACCGACTGGGCATTCTACATTGATGTGATAAATGTTTATAACAGAAAGAATGTGCTTGGTTATGATTATTCACTTAAAGAAAATCTCGTGATCACAAGGAAAACGATAGGCATGTTCCCGATACTTCCGACGATCGGTATTAACGCCAGGTTTTGAAGTTACGAGTTACGAGTTACGAATTAGGAATTACGAATTTGGAATTAGTCACAAATTTGGAGTTTAATAATTATAACTCTTTTTACTCTGTCTCGCGTAAACTTTAACTCGTAACTCGTAAATCCTAATTCCTAATTCCTAATTCCTAATTCAAGCGAGCTGGTATTTTTAATTTTGTTTTATAAGAAACTTGAAATGGTTAATTTGATAAAAAACCATTTCAATGAAGTTGAAACTATTCCTCCTGATATTTCTGTGTTTTCCCCCATTTACCATAAAAGCCGATTCTCCTCTTACTTCCACTCCATTTCATGACGCATACACTGATGTTGATATTGTATTGAAAGCCGAACAGTTGGGTGTGATGAACAGCGAGTTCGCTGAATATCTTCACAATGAATCAAACCCTGTTGAAGTTAAGGCAGCATTAATAAATGCGCTAGGCTGGGACTTCAACGGTAAACTTAATTCCGAAATTTATTGCAATGAGATACACAAACGTGCTATAGATCGATCTGATATTTCAGGTCTAAATACGAATGAGCTTTTTGTAATCGGCTATCTGAAAGCAATGGATAATTATCTCGATCCGAAGACATCACTATCTTTTCTGAAGCAAGCAAGAAAGAAGAATGATGAGAGTTACACTGTCGCAATTATTGAAGCGCTGGTCAAAGCACAGATCGCAATGGAAAAAGATTTCTGTAAAGTATGGAAGTATGGTAATAAGGTCTTTTCCAATAAAGATCTTGACAAGGATATGAGAAGCGCAGGCATAAAGATCATTTATGATTACATCGCCATCTATAAAAATGACTGCAAGTAATTTTTTTTCAAAACCAATTTTCCGGTTTAATTCAAAATTTTATAAACTTATAAATAATAAATGAAAGAAGTTTTTATAATTGACGGTTTAAGAACACCGATAGCAAAGCATGCGGGCACATTGAAAAGCGTAAGACCGGATGACATGGCGGCAATGCTTATAAAGGAAATCACTGAAAAAAATTTTACCGCAAATAATATTTCAAAGGAAGAGATCGAAGATGTTATCCTTGGAAATGCTAACGGAGCGGGTGAAGAAAACCGTAACGTTGCAA
This sequence comes from bacterium, assembly GCA_034439935.1. Lineage (GTDB taxonomy): Bacteria > Bacteroidota > Ignavibacteria > Tepidaquicellales > Tepidaquicellaceae > JAGPCH01. The sequence continues at coordinate 5,303 of JAWXBH010000262.1, read as the reverse complement.
GGATGAGTGCGCTTCTTGCAGGGCTGCCGGTAACAGTTGGCGGCGTGACAGTAAATCGGCTTTGCGCGTCCGGGATGCAGGCGTTCATTGACGGCGTAAGAGCTATAAGGAATGAAGAGGGGCAATGTTATTTATCCGGCGGCGTTGAATCAATGACGCGCGCGCCGTTTGTGATAGCAAAAAATTCTGAACCGTTTGGGAGAGATGCTTTGATGTTCGATACAACCATCGGCTGGAGATTTACAAATCCGAAGCTTGCAAAAATGTATCAGCCGTATTCAATGGGAGAAACAGCGGAGAATGTCGCGGAGAAATATAAGATCACAAGAGAAAGACAGGACGAGTTTGCATTTAATTCACAAATGAAAGCAAAGGCGGCGATCGAAGCAGGTAAATTCACTGATGAAATTTTTCCCGTGAAGATAGCTTCAAAGAAAGAAGAAATAATTTTCGGGACGGATGAGTTTCCAAGATTTGATACAACTGTAGAAAAGCTTGCAAAGCTTAAGCCCGCATTCAGAGAAGGCGGAACTGTTACAGCGGGAAACTCCAGCGGCATCAATGACGGAGCGAGCATTCTTATGCTTGCATCAGAGGATTTTGTAAAGAAGCATAATTTAAAGCCGAGAGCACGATACGTTACTTCTGCTGTGGCGGGTGTTGATCCTTCATACATGGGAATCGGACCTGTTCCTGCAACTATGAAAGCATTGAAAAGAGCAGGGTTAAAAATTGACGACATTGATCTGATCGAACTGAATGAAGCTTTTGCAGCTCAGAGTCTTGCCTGCATTGACGAACTAAAACTTGACGTCAGTAAAATAAATATTAACGGCGGCGCTATCGCTCTCGGTCATCCTTTGGGCAGCAGCGGAGCAAGAATATTAATTACTCTTCTCAATGAGCTCGAAAAGCAAAATAAAAAGTATGGTCTTGCGACGATGTGCATTGGGGTCGGACAAGGTGTGGCTTCTGTTATAGAGAAATTATGAATTATGAATTAGGAGTTACAAGTTGCAAGTTACAAGTTAGAAGTTGCAAGTAATCTAAAATGTAAAAATTGTAAATCAAGAAGATGTCTTTTCCGAATCAATTATCGTTGTTAAGAATATTACTGTCACCGGTATTTCTTTTTTTATTTCTTTCGGAAAATCATTTGTATAGACAGCTTTCACTATCTATTTTTTTCATAGCGGTGATGACTGACTGGTATGACGGATGGCTGGCGAGAAAGTACGGACAGATCAGCAAGTTTGGTATCTTCATTGACCCGCTTGCTGATAAGATCCTGACTTCGGCGGCATTCGTTGCATTTTATTATTTGGGGATCATGCCATTATGGATGGTTATAGTGATAGTTGTGAGGGATCTGGTCATCACTGTTTACAGGTCTTATCAGGAATTTAACGGAAAGACCATGAAGACCTCATTCATCGCCAAGACAAAGACATTCATACAAATGACGTACGTATTTCTTATGCTCATTATGATCTGCATTCTCACGTTTAACATTGAAATTAAATATCAGGATCTCATCAACACTTTTATTTCTTCAGACATTAATTACATATTAATGCTTGCAATTACTTTGCTTACCTTATATACAGGCGTTTCATATTTCTTTGAAAAGAATAACACGATGGCAGGACAGATTGAGAATAATTAAATACAAAAAAGTTGTTGATGCTGACGCAAAACCGGACATGTTCAGCATATTGTTTTCTTCCTGCTTTTATATTGGTTACATTCCAAAAGCAAGCGGGACGTTTGGCAGTCTGTTTGCACTCGGGTTCTTATTCATAAACGGATTTCAAAATCCCACTGTGCTACTGATTTCTATAATCGTCTGCTTTATCCTTGGAATATACACATCAAAGGTAATGATGAAAAAATTCGGGGACGATCCCTCCGTTGTTGTTATCGACGAGGTAGTAGGAATGTGGATAACGATACTTGTGTTCCTTTTACTCAGCATGGGTGACTTAAGCTTATTCTATATGATGGTATGCTTTTTCTGTTTCCGCTTCTTTGATATATTTAAATTGCAGCCGGCAAAATATTTCGATAACCGCAATACCTCATATGGCGTGATGATGGACGATGTTGTCGCGGGCATCTACGGGGGCATTGCGGCATATCTTATTTCAATAACAAAGTTCAATCCCTTCTGATGAGATCAAAATTAATTACGGTCGGCGACGAAATATTGATAGGTCAGATCATAAATACAAACGCATCGTTTATCGGAGAGCGTCTTTTTTCAATTGGAATACCTCTTGAAAAAACCGTAGTCATAGGCGATAGTGAAAACATTCTGCTTTCGGAATTTAAAGATTCATTTGATAATTATGACGTAACGATAATTACAGGAGGTCTTGGTCCGACACATGACGACATTACTAAGCCGGCACTTGTAAATTTTTCAATGATGAGCTTATCACGGATGATAAAGTACTGGAGTTTGTGAAACAGATTTTTTCATCGAGAAACCTTGTCATGCCGGAAGTTAATATTGGTCAGGCACTGATCCCGAAAAATTCAAGAGTGATATGGAATCACAACGGAACAGCTCCGGGAATCTGGATAGAAAAGGATGATAAGATTTTCATAGCGATGCCGGGTGTGCCTTATGAAATGAAAGCAATGTTTGATAATGAAATTATTCCTGATCTTAAGAAAAAGTTCGCAGAGAAAAATAATTCGGTACTTTTACAGAAGACATTACTCACAACGGGGATCGGCGAATCTTCATTAAGTGAACGGCTTGGGGATCTCAATGATCTTCTCGGTGACTCTAAGTTGGCGTTTCTTCCTTCATCCTGGGGAGTAAGATTGAGGATCAATGCCGAAGCCAAAAATGAAAAAGATGCAGAAGAAAAGATATCAAGGATCGAAGGTATGATACGTGCAAAAGCAGAGGATTATATTTACGGAATTAATGAAGAGAAGCTTGAAGAGACTGTAGTAAAAATTTTAAAAGAAAGAAACAGAACTTTATCTGTTGCAGAGTCCTGCACTGGAGGAAGAATTTCTTCAACTATAGTAAGTGTCGCTGGAAGTTCCAAATTTTACATGGGGGGAATCTGCGCATATTCTAATCTTGAAAAAATAAAGATATTAAATATAAAAAAGGACACGATAGAAAAATTTGGAGCCGTCAGTGAGAAGACAGCGACTGAGATGGCAAAAGGAGTTCGGAAGCTGATGCAGACGGATTATGCGATTTCAACAACAGGCATCGCCGGACCTACCGGAGGATCAGAAGAAAAGCCGGTTGGACTTGTCTGGATAGGTTTTGCAAGCGAAGAGAAAAGCTTTGCGCTGAGTTTTTTATTCGGAAATTTAAGAGAGATCAATATACAGAGATCATCTTACCGTGCACTTGAGATATTAAGGAGGGAATTGTTAAATATAAAAATTAAGTTTTAAATTCATATTTAAATTATTATTTTCAAAACAAACAAACACATCTTGAAAGGGAAATCAATGAAGCAATACTTCGTTTACTTTTTTATTCTTTTAACAGCTTTGGTTTATACCAATTATCCAAATACAAGTTCAGCACAATGGGACGATCCGAATTTTGACCGCATCCCGACTCAGATCCTGGACATCAATTCATTCTTCAGCTCACCTTCAGCAATTGTAACCATTGGTGATTATGATAACTTCGACATTGGAGTAGACTTTGCAGAAGTTCACATTACCGAAAATCCAATTAATCCGCTTCAGTATTTTTGTGCATACAATACAAACGGCACTCATTATACGATCAACGGTCATGACTGGCTCAGGCAGAACCCGGTCTTTCCAAGCTCAGCAGGTGATCCTGTTACCGCTTATGACAGTCTTGGAACTTTATACTACGACAATATGAAGAGTCCGATCACCGGTACATGGATTGTTAAATCAACCAACAACAGTCAAACCTGGAGCACCGCAGTTTCCGCGAATGTCGGAAATGACAAGAACTGGATCGCGGCTGATCAGAGTGCTGGTCCGTATACAAATTATATTTACGGAGCAATGACACCGGGTAACTTTGTAAGAAGCACAGACCGCGGAGCAACCTTTACAACTACATTTTCATCATCCAATACTTTACCGGGAAACATGACCGCTGTTGGTCCATGGAACGGTGTTTCAGGAGGTGCTGTGTATTATGTAAAAAGCACAGGTAGCGCATTTGCAGCAGTTTATACATTTCATTTATCGACAGACGGCGGTGCAACATTCACAACACAGCCTGCACAAACTTTTGCTAACTATGTAGGAACATTCGTTGGCGGAAGAAACTCAGTTCAAAATATGAGAACAAGACCTTATCCTTTCATTGCTGTTGATAACAGTTACGGACCATACAGAGGAAGACTTTATGTGATCTATGCATCAAACAATCCGGCAGGTGATCTTAACAAGCCGGATATCTTCTGCCGCTATTCAACAGACGGAGCAGCAACATGGTCAAGTCCGGTTGTAGTGAATGATGATCCGAATTCACAAAATCATAATCAATGGATGCCTGCACCATGGTGCGATAAGAATACTGGAAAGCTTTATGTTCAGTGGATGGATACAAGAGATACACCAACCAGTGACAGTGCTCTTCAATACGCGACCTATTCAACCGACGGCGGTCAGACATTTGTAGCAAATCAAAAAATTTCAAACAAAAAATACAGGATCAATTGTACTTCATGTGGAGGCGGCGGTACACCATTGTATCTTGGTGATTACAACTCAATTGTTTCCAATGAAAAGACATCTATGCTTGCATGGACTGACTTCAGAAATAATAATTTTGGAAGCTATGTCGCTTACTTTCCAGACTTTGGTATGAGAGTAAATCCGACAACAATTTCAATCAACAACGGAAACTTCGCGACATTTAAAGCTGTGATCCCTTCGGTGAAATTATACACTGATGTTACAACCTTTACAGCAACAGTCACACCTCCACCTGCTAACGGAGCACTGACAGTATCATTTCCAAACGGAAACACTTTAAGTAATTATCCCGATTCAATTATAGTAAGAGTAGCAGCTGCGCCAAATACAACAGCCGGAAATTATACAGTGACAGTTACAGCAGCAGGTTCAAACGGTACACCTGTTCACAAAAGAACAGTTGCACTGACAGTAGGACTTGTCGGTGTTAACGGCTTAAGTGAAATTCCTAACAGCTATGAGTTATCACAGAACTATCCAAATCCATTCAACCCGTCTACAAGAATTAATTATACACTCAGAAATCAAACCGAAGTAACGCTGAGTGTGTTTGATGCAATGGGAAGAATGGTAGC
>JAWXBH010000261.1:0-6665 GCA_034439935.1 bacterium | reverse complement strand
CGATTTCGAAGCACTAAACTGTCTGCCACCACAAAACTTGATACGAAGCACAAAGCTTCATTTAACCACTGAACCGCCAATTTTTTGTAGGTGCTGTTAGCTGTAGGGATTCGTTCTCTGTATTGGCAGTTCCTTATCATTTTAACTTACGGTTCAATTAAAGGATATAGTCGAATAGAACCAATTTTTGTTTCCCAATATGATCCTGATTTATTTCTGTCTGGCAAAGTTCCATTTACTGGGCAAACCAATAATTCGGCTAATTTAACCGTTGCTTTGGCAAAATCTTCAATGTCATTATCGCTGACCAAGGCTCCGTCAAAAGTAAAGTGAGCGCCAACCTGATTCCTAATTGCTTATAGGCTTTTAATTTCATCAATTACTGTTTTTAAATATATTTCATCGGTAAAGTAATTATTACAATATTTCCCGTCAGGTAAAATATTCATTCTTTGCACTTTCATTCCTTTTAGCAAATCCTTTGATAGACAATCTAACAATTCACTTAAAGTATAATCATTACCAGGTTTTCTTTTTAACCGACTTTGAAAATTGAAGGTTAAAAAATCTAATATCGCTTCTAGGAATCTCCCTGTTGCTCCTGAAAGATTTTCACGGTGGAAATTTTCAGGAGAGTTTAAATAGAACTTTATATCTTCTAAGACTAATTGCGGTTTTGCAATCGTAATACCTCTTTCAATTGACCAACCACGCAATTCTAAAAATTGAATGTTGGTATTTGGAGCTCTGTTGTTACGATATCTTTCACGCCAAGGACGGTAATGTGTAGAAATGAATACGTGGGCAAAATGTTTGGCTTCAGTATGAATAAGTGAAATAATTCGATCTAAGTGTCTTTCATCTACTGACATTACCACATCATCCAATATTAGTATTACATCTTTATTACTCTCTTTTTTTGCAAGAGCAATAAAAATACAAAGTCCTAAAGTGTCTAAATGAGATTCACTATAAACTGATTGGGGAGTTATGTCAGATTCTGTATGGAAATTCGCAGAAAGATTAAGAGAACTTTGATAAGTGTGGTTTAAGAAAAGTTTTACATTTCCTAGTCCTTCATCGGGATGAATTTCCTGATACATCGTTTCTATTTCACCGGAAATCGATAACAATTCATTATCTATGAATTTTTTCCGGGTGTTCTCTATTATTACTAAAGAAGATTTTGCCTGTTTTAACAATTTTTCTAACTCACGACAACTCTTGGTCAGTCTAACGATACTCTCATAATTAGATTTGATTGAATTATGCAATACAACTGACTTGTTAACTGATTGATTATGTTTTGACAATTTTTCTATTTCTGCCGTGAGTTGCATAGAAGAGTCATTGAAAGCTTTGTAATTATCCTTGGGGGTATTTGTATCTAAAATTTCACTTAAAATATTGGTGAAGTCAAAAGCAGATAATTTAATTGCAGAATTTTTGAAACCAATTAATTGTGTATTGAAAGGTTCAATCTGTCCCTGTAATCTATTGTATAATCTATCCTTTTCAGTTTTAGCTGAATTTATTGTTTGTGTTAGTTTATTTAACTCCTGCATTTTTGCTATTCTGCCATCTACATTTTGCAGAAGATGTTCCTTCTCATTATCCTTTTCACAAACAGGACATTTGTCAATAGCTACTTTAGCTGTCAGGAATTTTTTAGTTTCATTCAGAACCGAAAGCAAATTAGATTCCGCATTAGGATTTTTAAGCTGATATTCCTTAAGTTGTTTTTCTGCCTCTTTTAAATTATTTACCGCTATTCCATATTTTGCATTTTCAGTTTTAATACTTGAAACAACAGTTTGCAATGAACTCCAGTTTTGTAAAACAGTATTGTTCTCGTGAAGTTCTTTAGTAAGTTTAGAGTTGTCTTTTTTTATTTCTGACTGAACCCAATCCTTCAAAGTATCCAGTGGATTTCCCTCTTTATTCCAAATATCAGTTATGGTATGTTTAGCATCGGTAAGGCTTTTTGTATTTTGTCCATAATCCCGATCTAACGAAGCAATTAACTTCTTTAATTCGGCTTCTGATTTCTGAATATTTGCAACATCAATGAAAGAAGACAGTACCTTGTAACGTGCCGATGGTGTGTCTTCAATAAACGAAGTGATTTGCGCCCTTCTTAATGCTTTTAATTTTGGCAAATCAATACTTGGATTTTTTATTATTTTGTTTGAATTGGCAGAAAGTGTAGCCTTAAATGTTTGTGTATCTGTTTTTAGCTCAACTAATAAGTCGGAATTATTGGCGCCTAAAGATTTTAAAAAGGAGTAATCTTTATTTGATTTATCATCCAAAGATCCAGCGCCATCAGTGCATAAACAAACCAAGGCATCAGCAATTGATGATTTACCATTCCCGTTTTCAGCATATAAAAGAGTAATATTCTTGTCCTGGCTGAAATTTATGGTAAGAGGTTTAGTAGCACCTCTGAACGATTTGATATGTAAACTATTCAGTTTCACTTTTAGCCTGTTTTTCTGCGTTTCTTATTTGTTGCTCAAAAACTAATTTCCAGTCACTTTCTCTGATTGTTCCGTCCCCAATTTTACTTTCTAAAATGATTTCTTCATCAGCAACCATTTTTTCTGCCTTTAACTGCCTTACAATTTCCTTTGCAACTGTTTTGTTGTTATCACTCATAGGTATAATATTATTCAATTATGTGTCGTTGTCTTTTATCCTTACAGCTAACGGTTTGCAGCTACCCGAAGGGCGGGACTTTTACCACAGAACTTGATTTGAAAAACTAAACTTCCATTAAGCACAAAACTGTCTTTGGAACACGAAACCCCGCCTTTTGGGTAGGTGCTGTTAGCTGCTGTGCTACTATTCCCACGAAGCGATATATCATTATTCATCGTCACCGTCTTTCGTAGCAGTGTCCAACTCTTTCAGAATTTTATTTACATCTTCTTCTGTTGTCGTAAGTTTTGCTTTGCAGATTTTAATTAGCTGTGCTGCTCTCTTAACTTTTTCTGAAAGTTCGTCAACGGAGATTTCACCACCTTCAATTTCGGTTACGATGCCTTGCAATTCTTCAAATGCTTCTGTGTAATTAATTTTGTCACTCATAGTTCTTCTGTTTTAGTTGTTGCTTTTATGATGCTATTTAATTTACCTTCAAAAAGTAAAGTATCTATATTGTCTCCAACTTTTACTTTGTCAAAGTTCTTTACTGCTTTTCCATTGAGGAGTGTAATGCTGTAACCACGCTTCATTACATTTTTAGGGCTCATATTAGTTACATTTTTTTCAATGCTGTTTAATTTAAGATAGGAGTTCTTTAAAAGTAATAATGTTTTGTCAGAACACTTTTCCCTAATTTGAAAAACTCTTTCTCTTCTTGTTTGAAGAAGAACTCTTGAACCTTGAACAACTTGTTGAGCATTTTGATTTACTATAAGTTTATAATGGTTAAGTTGAGAGGCAACATCCTTTTTCATTGTAAGTGCAAACTGTTTTATTTCTTGCTTTGCTGAAATACAGAAAGTATTTGTTCCTTTTCTTATTCCTTCTCGGATTGAATACAAATATTCTTTTTCGTTTTTGAAAAGAAATTGTGATTGCTGAAATAATGATTGAACTTGTTCCTTAATACTATTTCTGCTTTTGATGAGTATGTTTTCTGTAAGTGAACGAAAAAGTTTTACCTCTGAATGAAATTTTGTTTTCTCATCGCTTATTAATCGTCTTGACTTGTCAATTATTGTTTCTTGTGCCTTTTGAACAGGAACAGAAAAGTTGTGAAATTCTTGAAATAGAAAATTTGCTAAGTCCGTTGGAGTAATAAAACTTTTATGAGAAACCATTTCTACAACTGTATCATTGGTGATGTGTCCTATTCCCGATAAAACAGGCAAAGGAAAGAGTGCAATTATTTTTGCTAATTCATAACTATTAAACGAAGAAAGTCCTACATCACCGCCTCCTCCACGAATAATAGCAACAGCGTCAAATTGTGTTCTTACTTTTTTTATTAGTTTGAGTTGAGTTGTCATTTGCTCGGCCATTTTATCGCCTTGTAGTATTGAAGGAAAAAGCATATGAAAGAATTTATAACCCCAAGAATTATTTTCAATCTTGCCTAAAAAATCTTGATAGCCCTTACTTGTATTAACTGAAATGATTGCGATGCGTTGTGTAAGTAGTGGAAGTTTAAGCGTTTTGTTTTGTCTGAATATTCCCTCGTCTTGTAATTTTTTTATTGCTTCTTGTTTTTCTTTTTCAAGGTTACCTAAAGTAAAACTCGGGTCAATGTCAATTATTCTTAATGCTAATCCGTGTTCGGGATGAAAACTTATTGTTGCTAAGAATAAAATTTTAATTCCGTCTTTCAACGGCTCTTTCAATACTCGTTGAAAGGTTGAATTTATTTTTATGTAATCATCTTTCCATAAGTTACATCTAATTTGTGCTATTACTTTTCCGTCTTGTTTTTCAACGAGGTCGGGGTAGCAATGTCCTGACTTTGGAAAATAATTTAGTTTGTTCATTTCGGCTTTAACCCAAAATGAACTTTTGTATCTGTCAGCAATGGTCTTCTTAATGCTATTCGTTACCTCAAGCAAAGAGAAAATTTTCTTACCATTTATTTCTTCGGACATTTCAAATATTTTTTAGCATCAAATTATTCCAATGCGTTTTAATTCCCAAAAACATTTTGATGTAGCGTTTATGTCAACTGCTGCGTTGTGAGCTTCTTCAAAACCTGTCCCGAAAAGTTTGTAATGAAGTTCCGAAAGTTTTGGCCACTTGTAACCGTAAGGTCCATCAAGTTTGCAGTAGTTTGTAGATTTTTCCATTGTGCAAATTTTGTTTTTAGTTGTAATACTGTGGCATACTCTTTCTTAAAAACTCTGCTCCAACAATCTTCTCGTCAAAACTCATATTGTGAGCTACTAAATAGTTTGATTGGGAAATGAGATTTTGAAAATCATTTAATACTCCTTGCAAGGCAACGCCTTCACTCAATGCTCTTTCGTTTGAGATGCCATGTATTCTTGCTACATCGGAAGGAATGGTAAAACCATCTGGTCGGATAATAAAATTATTGCCGCCAATTTTGTTGCCGTCTTTGTCGTAATGTAAATACGCAAGTTGAACAAGTCGTGGCCAATTATTTAAATCGCTTACAGGTGCTTTCCAATTTCTCGGCAGTCCTGTTGTCTCGGTGTCAAAGAATAGATACATGTTGTGTATGTTTTAGTTAAAGATTAATATTTCAAAGTTAATTTTTTGTAGTCATTTTCAAGTTAGCAGTGTGCCCAAGCATTGCAGCTAACGTTTCTCGGCTTGGCGAAGGTGGCGACTTTTACCATCCCGATAGCTATCGGGATTGATGTGGAGAACCAATGTTTGATTAACCATCCCGAAACTTCGGGATCTGCGGAGCACTGAACCGCCACTTTTGCCAAACCGCTGTTATGGGCAGTTGCTCCTTTTATATCATTGGGAAAAACCTTTCTTCTTATTCAACTCAAAAGATTAGGCATTATTTACAGGTATAACCACCATCAATAACCAGTTCGCTTCCGGTAACAAATTTTGATTCGTCAGAAACCAGGTAAAGTATACCGTATGCAATGTCTATTGATTCTCCAACATGCCCTATTGGGTGCAAGCTATCAAGTTGCTCTCTAAATCCGGGTACATCTTTGCCAAATTCTTCAACTAATGGTGTCCAGATAAATCCGGGATGTACAGAATTAACCCTTATGTTATCTTTTGCATAAATTAATGCATCGTTTTTAGCCATTAATCTGACAGCACCTTTTGAAGCATGGTAATGCGGTATATCTCCGGCTCCAACCATCCCATAAATTGATGACAAGTTTATAATAGTTCCGCCGCCAAATTTTTGCATGTGTGGAACTGCATGTTTAGTGCAAAAGAAAACTCCTTTTACATTTATATTCATAACTGCATCCCATTCATGTTCGGTTAATTTATGAGTTGGCTTGTTAACGCCTGATATTCCTGCGTTATTCACAGTTGAGTCAAGTTTTCCAAATTCTTTTGCTACTTCGGCATAAACTTTTTCAACTTCTTTTTCGTCAGATACATCAAGATGCCAGAATTTTGCTACTCCACCTGATTTGTTAATCTCTTCAACTAATTCTTGACCTTCTTTGTCGAGGATATCAGTTACGGCAACTTTTGCACCTTCTTTGGCTAATAAAAGACACGTTTCGCGTCCAATTCCTAATGCGCCACCAGTTACGATAACGACTTTGTTTTCTACTCTTTTCATGATATTTTCCTTTTGTTTGTATAATTACCGTTTTTTTTAGTGGGGTCTGCTCCACCTTTTTATTTTATGTGTATTTCTTACAATTGCCCATAACGGTTTGGCGCTTGGCGAAGGTGGCGATTTTTACCATCCCGATAGCTATCGGGATTAATGCGGAGAACCAATGTTTGATTAACCATCCCGAAACTTCGGGATCTGCGAAGCACTGAACCGCCACTTTTGCCAAACCGTTGTTAGCGGTTCGGGCTTCTTTAGTCATACTTGTAGGGTTCATGATTATAAGCCATTTTTCTAACGTTTTCAAGCACTCGTTTCATATACGTTTTCCAAAATGTCTTTGCGAATAGCCAATTTAGCGGATAAAGAAATGTAGCGTCTGAATACAATGTATAAGTAT
>JAWXBH010000260.1:0-11607 GCA_034439935.1 bacterium | reverse complement strand
CGTTGAATATAAAATGCTAAATCACTATGATTTATTCCTGGAACAGGAATAAATGTTCCAACTCGAATTAATAAAACTATTCCAAGACTTAATAATAAGCGATTTAATAAAACATCTATAATTTCTTTAGTAATTTTCACCGTTTTATTTTTTTAATTTTTAAAAAATTATTTTAATTTAAATCGTTAAATCTAAATTATAAATATAAGATGAGAAAATTTTTTTTACCTCTTTGCTTTTTCTTATTCATTACTTCATGTTTAAAAGCACAAACGATAGTAGCATCCTATCCCTTCCCTAATTACTCGCAGTATAATTCATTCTGGGGAATCACCAAAATTGGCGATACGCTTCGCATTGGCACCGATAATAACGGTAGCATTTACAAAGTTACTACCACAGGTCTTATCAGAGATAGTCTGACGACAGCTTTAACATTCAATCACGGACTCGCATGGGACGGTACAGGTTACTGGGTGGCAGAAGCTTTTAGAACAGCAGGAGCTCGTCTGTTTAAATTAAATACTGCAGGACAGAAGATCGACAGCATTCAGCTTCCTGCATTGACGGGCGGAAACACAGGCGGTGTCGGTGACATTGAGCTGGTCGGTGATGATATGTGGTTCTCAGTTTATTCACCTGACTTTACTACTTATCCTTTTGCTTATGCTTATAAAATGAATCTTACTTCAAGACTTATTACCGATACTATTCCTCTTCGCGGCAGGCAGGTTCAGGGGATCGCCGTCAAAGGCGATACGATATTTTATGTGAATGATCTTTTTCAGGCAGATGCTGAAAGAATTTATGCATACAGTAAAGCAACAGGTGATACATTATTTTCTTTTCCAACTCCTGATCCTGACGGTGACTGCAATCCGCGCGGGTTATACTGGGACGGTCAATTTCTGTGGCTTATTGCGGACAGAATAGGAAACAATATGTTCCTTTTCAAGACACTCTATAAATATTCTATCACAGGTCAGGGAAATCCACAGATAACTACAAGTGTCAATTCAATGGATTTCGGAAACACTGTTATAGGACAGACCTCTCCACGTGCTTTTACCATTACCAATACAGGAACTGCCAAGCTTATCTTAAGTAATTTTAACATTGCCAATCCTGTCTTTTCAATTGATCCGAATAATGCTCCGGACACTTTAAATCCGGGACAAAATAAACAGTACACTCTCAAGTTCACTCCCACTGTCTTTGATACGGTTTCAACTCAGTTAAGGATAATCAGCAATGATGCTGTAACGCCTGCTAAGATAGTTAACTTGTACGGCAAGGGTGTTCAGAGCGGAAGCTTTATATCAACTTCACTTTCAAGTATTAACTATCAGTCAAGAAGAATTAATTCTCTCAACGGCGGTTACTTTTCAATCACCAATAAAGGAACAAGTCCTCTTTCAATAAGCTCCGTTAATTTTATTTCACAAAGGTTCAGATTCGATACGGTTGGTATTACCTTCCCGCTTGTGATCGATACGCAGAAGACCAGGCAGCTCAGGATATGGTTCAATCCGAATTCCACTGCCGTATTCAGCGATACCGCAAAGATAAATTCAAACGCAGTTAATAATTCGCAAGTAAAAATTTCACTCACAGGTATAGGTGTGAATGTTCCTACAGTCATAGGCGATGTTATGTGGACAACTAATATACCGCCGAATCCAAACACAACTTCGAATAATTATAAAATTGTTTCAATGAAAGAGATCCCGGATGTTAATGCAGACGGAGTGAATGACGTGATCGCATCAACCGATAATTACTGGACTATCTGCTACAACGGAAATTCATCAGTAAGCGGTGATATTTTATGGAATGTTAATACAAGACAAAGCAGCACTGTATCGGGTTCGGTTGTTTATGAGGATGCAATGCAGATCATTGAGGACATTAACAGTGACGGAATAAGAGATGTTGCGATTGGAACAGGAGGAAATAATGAACTTGTCTACGCGGTCTCGGGGAGAACGGGCAGCGTGCTCTGGACTTACGGGGATTCATCGATTACAGCAGACGGAGATATAAACAGTTTAAGTGTCCTGAAGGATTATAATAATGACGGAAAGAAAGACATACTTGTCGCTGCTACCGGCGAAGGTCAGGGTAATGGAAGACATGCAGCGATCTGTCTCAACGTTCTTACCGGTTCGGTTATATTTTATGCTGTTCAAAACGGCGAGTTCACACATTCGATCACTTCTTCTAATGCAGGCGGAGCAATTGACTTTAGCAGTAACGGCGGTCCTTATGGAGTGAATGGCTTTAGCAATACAGGCGGGTTCACGTGGACTTTCCCGACAGCGAGCACTGTATGGGAGCTTAAGGAAGTTCCTGATATCAATGGTGACGGAACAAATGACATCGGTGGCTTTTCAGGATTCAGCGGAAACACATTCATGCTTTCGGGAGTTAACGGAGCGTTTCAATGGGCTGTAAATCTCGGCTCAAGTATTGATGGTGTGATAAAAATTACTGATGACGTTTCAAACGACGGGTTCAGAGATCTTGTGATCTCCGGTCCGGTCTCATTAAACAAGCTTGATTCAAAGACAGGTCAGATCAAGTGGACAACCTTTCTTGATAATAATTATATTCATTCAGTTGACGAATTATCGGATATCACAGGAAACGGAATTAAGGAAATTGTTGCCGGTACACAAAACAGTAATCTTTATGTATTGAATGGTGACAGCGGTAGAGTCCTGTTCACTTATAATTTCGGAACGGCAGTGACAAATACAGTTGAGCAGGTAGCAAAGCTCAGCAGCGTTGATGGTAATTTCAGTTCTGAGTTTCTCGGCGGCAGCAGGACAGGAAAGCTGATCTGCTTTTCCGGAGGACCTAGCGGCATGGTTGGTGTAACAAATATTTCGGCGAATGTGCCTTCACATTTCTCATTATCACAGAATTATCCAAACCCATTCAATCCGGTTTCAAAATTAGGATTTGGGATACCGGTAAACGTCAAAGGTCAACTGACAGATGTTAAGATGATAGTATATGATGCACTGGGTAAAGTAGTGCAAACGCTAGTAAATAAAAAGCTTTCACCGGGCAGCTATGAAGTTACCTTTGACGGAAGTAACTTCTCCTCAGGAATTTATTTTTATGAATTGAGAGCCGGTGATTTCAGGGAAGTGAAGCGAATGATGCTGGTAAAATAAAATTTTAAACTACAATTAATCACTAAATAAATTAAAGAGATGAAGAGATTCTTAACCGCAATGCTTGTTGTGTTCATTTATTCAGTAACAAGTTCTCAGGTAATTTACTGTCAATGGGTGTGGCAGAATCCACTACCTCAGAGCAACTTTATCCGCGATATTCACGTGTTTGATGCAGACAGGGCAGTAGCTGTCGGCTTTCCTCAGTCATTTCTGAAAACAAGTGACGGCGGTGAAACCTGGGAATACAAAGAGCTCATTGGCGGGTTTAGTTATCAGCTTTCTTCAGTATACTTTTTAAATGACAATACCGGCTGGGCGGTTGGAGAATTGGGTACAGTTTATAAGACTACAAACAGCGGATCTAACTGGTTCAGCCAGTCCATATCGACAGTTCATTATCTGCAGAATGTTAAATTCATAGATGACAATACCGGCTGGACTGTTGGTCAGGCAGGCAAAATATATAAGACCACCAACGGCGGCACAAACTGGTTCATCCAATCCAGCAGTGTCACTACAATGTTTATGTCAGTCTTCTTTCTCAACGCTAATCGCGGATGGGCTGTAGCTTATGACGGAAAAATTGTCTCAACCACTAACGGCGGAACAAACTGGTTATCTCAGACAAGTGGAACAATAAGCAATCTTACTTCTGTACAATTCTCCGATGACAATACCGGCTGGATAATTGGATTTGACGGATATTCTCTTAGGACGACAAATGGAGGTACTAACTGGACAAGCATTATCATCTCCGCAGGCAATTCATTTTTCTCACAATATTTTACGGATATAAATACAGGATATGCAGTTGGGAACACAGGCGGCATTCAGAAGACGACGAATGCCGGTGCAAACTGGTTCCCCCAGACAAGCAATTCCATATTCAGACTGACAGCTGTAAAATTTATCAATCAAAATCTTGGATGGGCTGTCGGTGCGGGCGGAACATTGCTGAAGACTACCAACGCCGGAGTCAACTGGATAAATAAGAACAGAGGTCCTACTGATGATATTTATTCAATGAGTTTTTTAAACGCAAATACGGGCTGGGCTTCCGGCGGACTTGGAATGATAATGAATACAACGAATGGGGGCACTAACTGGACAAGGCAGCCGAGTGGTTCAGGAAGCTATTTTTATGGTGTAAAATTTGTGGATAATAATACAGGATTTACTGTCGGTTCGAACGGTTCTGTTTTCCGTACTGTCAATGGCGGCACAAACTGGACTCCGCAAAGTTCAGGTAGTACCGGAGCACTCTATTCAGTGGATTTTATAAACAGTTCTACCGGACTCGCAGTCGGAAGCGGAGGTAATGTGATCAGAACCACCAACTCCGGAGTATTGTGGTCACTCATTAATTCAAGTACAGGCAACATTCTATACTCAGTTTCATACATTGATAGTAATACAGTCTATGCCTGCGGTGATGCGGGAACATTAATTCGCTCACAAAATGGAGGTGTCAACTGGACCGCATTAATATCAGGCACGGGAAATACTCTCACAGACTTTCAATTTATCAACAGCAACACGGGATGGTTCAGCGGTTATAGCGGGGTTTTAAAAAAGACAACCGACGGTGGTGTAAGCTGGAATGGAAATAATGTGGGTAATAATAATTTACAATCAATATACTTTCTTGATATAAATACAGGATGGGTAGCCGGACTATTCGGAACTGTATATTACACTTCAAACGGAGGCAATACATGGGTGAACTCGCTTACAAGAACTGTTAACAGGATCAACAGTATATATTTTGCAAACGGATCATCGGGATGGATAGGCGGAGAAGCGGGAATGGTTAAAAAGACAAATAACGGCGGACTTACAGGAGTATCAAATAATATTCTAAGCATTCCCGAAAATTATTCATTGAGTCAAAATTATCCAAACCCATTCAATCCCACAAGTAAGATACAATTCAATATTGCAACAGGAAGCGGCGCTGATATAAAACTGGTTGTTTATGATGCATTGGGAAAAGAAATAGAAACACTTGTCAATGAGAAGCTTGCTGCAGGAAGCTATGAAGTTACTTTTGACGGAAGTAATATTCCAAGCGGAGTCTTCTTCTACAAATTAACCGCGGGTGATTTCAGTGAAGTAAAACGAATGATCCTTCTTAAATAATAAATAAGTTGAAAAAAATATGAAAAAAGTTTTCGTTGTATTAACCCTCTTTGTATTTCCGTCATTGATAAATTCGCAATGGACAATACGTCCCTCCGGAACACCGAACCACCTTCAATCGGTATTCTTTATAAATGAAAGTACCGGCTGGGTGTGCGGCTTTGAAACAATTTTAAAAACGACCGACTGCGGAACTTCCTGGTCTGAACAATTCATAAACGGATTTCTCAGATCGGTTTATTTTACTGATGAAAACACCGGATGGGTCTGCGGGGACAATGGAAAACTTTTCCGAACTACAGATGGCGGGACAACGTGGTTACTTAAGAATCTGAATATAACATCAGGCTTAAATAAAATAATTTTTCAGGATCAAAACACAGGGCTATTGGCGGGAAATAATAGGACAATATTAAAAACTACCAACGGCGGCGGCAACTGGATGAGTATGATCGGAAGCTATAATTTTCAGAACTTATATTCTTCTATAATAATTGAACCGGATACATATCTTTGTTCAGGAAACGAGAGTACGATTTATAAATCAACAAACGCAGGTATCAGTTGGGATTCAATTTCTTTTAATATGCCCAATCCATTATTTGCTGTTGAGTTTATCAATCTGAATACCGGATTTGTTACCGGATGCTGCGGAATGTTTCTCAAAACTACTGACAGCGGATTGAACTGGTCAGCGGAAGCTTTCCTTACGCCCGGATACTCTGTGCATTCCCTAAAGTTTTACGATTCCAATACCGGCTGGCTTGCAGGAGATGCGGGATATGTTATGCGGACAACGGATTCGGGTGACAGATGGGACTCTCTTAATTCCGGAGTTTCACAAGATCTTTATTCAGTCACATTTGTAAACAATGATACCGGATTTGTTGTCGGCAACAACGGCACTATACTTAAAACCACTAACGGCGGGGGTCCCGGATATTCGGTCAGTGTTAATAATTCAAATACTCTTGTTGCAGATAAGTTTTATTTGTCACAAAATTATCCAAACCCATTTAATCCGAATACAATTATCAATTATGAATTAAAGGTTACGAATTATGTTACATTGAAAATTTTTGATATTAACGGAAAAGAAGTCTCAACACCGGTCAATCAAAATCAGGTTGCCGGAAATTATGCAGTTACTTTTGACGGCAGTAATTTTCCGAGCGGAGTTTACTTCTATGATTTAACAGCCGGTGAATTCAGTGAAGTTAAGAGAATGGTTTTGTTGAAATAATTTTTATAGAAACTTTTAAATATTTGCTAGCCCTCCTTCCCAAGTCCCAGCTTGGGAAAATAGGCAAGAAGAACGATAAATGATTAACCAATGAGATCATGCCACTTTATTTATAAGTACCACCCTTTCTAAGCCGGGCTTAGAAAGGAGAATATAAACCTTAGTTACTCAAAAAAAAAAGCAGTGTCTCAATTAAGAGCACTGCTTTTTTTATAGCCCTCCTTCTCAAGACCCAGCTTGGGAAGGTCGGCAAAGGTCTTTAATTAATTTTATGGAGCTACAACTCCAATAAAGTTAGTTGCATTATTAAAAGCGATCGTAAGATCGATTACATCTACAATATCATCGCCGTTACAATCTGTAGACACATATCCTCCTACAATATTCGATGCATCGATGAAGATAATTGTTATATCTCCGACGTCGACGATATCATCCTGATTAGCGTCACCGCCGTAGAACGCATATCCTGCATTAGGTCCCGCTACAAATACCATGTTGCTTCCGAATGCCTGTGTGATAGATGGTCTGTAATCAAACAGCTTATCGCATTCGTCGACTTTTTCACATACCTGATGACTCCAGGTAGCGATGTGATTGCGGTGTCGTGCTTCAAAGAAGTAACATGAATCGTTATTTATTTTTCCGAAACGGAATATGCCTTTACTGTTTGTTCCGACGTAACCTATTGCTGTTTCAACTGCCGCGTAAGGAGAGCTGAAATTGTGAGCTATGAGCCTGACGGTATCTGCTACCTGTGATGTTCCATTAAAAAATCCTTCCAGATTAATACCTGACTCAAGATTTAATGAAGTGATTACTCCAACTACAGGTCTGAAAACAAATGTACCGCCTGCTGCAGCTGAGCCGGCATCGGTCCATACTATGGCAGTAGTATTTTTAAATGCAAATGTTCCTGTGCGGATCGGTACTTCATACTGGAAACCTAAACCGAAATTGATCAGTGAATCCTGAACAATGGCAACATGATATTTTCCTATCACTGTTAAAGGCGTAGTTAAATTGTGTATCACTTTTACTTGACCTAAGTTTGTTGTTGGAACTCTTAATCCTACTGAATTATAAATCAATGTTCCGGGAAGTCCTGAAGCGTCATTGTAAATTTCTACATGATACGGCTTGTTATCTAACAGATCGAACCTGTTGAAAGTATAGTAGACTCCATATACCGACAATGTGCATAGTGCGTTAAATGCATTGGCTGTTCTGGCAGGAGATCCTCCGTTCACACCGAATCCGCCGTCGGCTGTATCGGTTGGAATAGCATAGCTCCATTTGTTTAAAGTTGTTTCCTTTACATAACCGGTTCTTATGTTTGTCCGGTTGTTGTATAATACATTTTCACCGGCTGCAGGTAATATTTCCACAACTATGGAATCATAACTTTTTGTATCGCCGGTTTTGAGCCATGCATGTTTTATTGTCTGCTGTGAAACGGTGGCTGAGCTTAAATTATCAGTCCATTCCTCCTGTACTGATCCACCCGGAATATTTACTACTCTTGTCTTAACTGTAAAATTATCCGATACAGCTCTCAAGTGATCAATAAGAACTGTAACTCTGTTTGAGTCCGGACACGTAAGGCATAACGCTGACTGACCTGATGTGTATAGTGAACTTACTGAAGCTACATCAATGTATGTTTTGCCTGCTGAAAATCTGGTTTCAGGTCTGAATGTTGAGAATGCCAAAATATTTGTATGAAGTGTCTGATTGGTACCTGTGGCTATTGAATTGGCGACACCAAAATTACAGGTAATGTTTGCAGATGCTACAGTCGTGGCTATTGGGTTAGCAACAGAGCTTGTATATTCAAACGCTACATAGACTCCCTGACCTGCTATGGTACTAAATGGTGATGTTCCGGTACCTCCGAAATTAACGTCTACATAATGAGGTCCTATTCCGGAAGGAATATTATATTTACCTACGTAAACTTTTGTCATTCCTGTCGGTATGGTTGTCCAGCTTGTTCCTTTAAGATAAGTAGCGTCAGTTGTATTCTGAAGATAGATCACCACACTGTCGCAGGTAGTAGGGATATTCTGACCAAACTGTGGATTTGTGACAAGATAAGTCCATCCTATTGAACTCACCAGTTGTGCTCCAAATCCCGATGCAGTCATTTCTGTAGGAGAAATAATGTAAGATGTTCTGATAAATCTTCTTCCTCCCATTGGAGCTCTTGGATTCTGCGAGCTTCCGAGATTATTAGGCAGTACTGTCGTTGAAGTAGTATTTACAAACGGTGGTTGAATGCCCTGGTTGTTGTTGGGTATGTATGGACCGGGTAAGCTCTGAGGCATAAACCGCGTAACCTTGGAATCTGCTGATAAATCATAATCAATGTTGTCCTGTGAAAATAATTTCGTTGAAAAAAATATTGAAACAATTGCCAAAACTAAAATAGATTTTTTCATAATTGTTTTTTATTTTTTTGTTTTAAAATATTTTTAGATAAGTAAATGATCAGGATGAACTCAGTAACAGGGGGAACACAACTCACTCTTCACTCCTCCTTTCAACGGAATGAGTAGTTTACTTTAACTTGCTGAATTACGATTCAAAGAAGTTAAAAATTAAATTTTTCAAATACTATTTATAATTTACTTTTCAAAAAAATAATTGTATACAATAAAATTGGGGAATAAATAATAAAGCACTGAACATGTACGGATAAAATATTCCGTGAGTTGAGTTAGATTATTATTTTACAGGAAGTATTACCCGAAGTGATTACCGGTGAATGTATTTTCAGATTGCCTTCTCATGTCGTTCACAAAGTCTGCGGCTTCTACTCTTTTCATTCCTTCAAGCTGAAGCTCAAGGATCTGGAGTAACTTATCATTGGTGCAAACAAATATTTTTTTTTTGATCAATGATTTTTTTGCCGGGAGATGATGCTGCTTCAATACCGGTTAACATACTCTTGTAGACCTTAACTGATTTTTTATTAAGATAAGTGAATGCGCCGGGGTTTCTTCTAAACTGAATATTGAATTATTACGATTTAATTATGTGATTGAAGATGCATAGATTAATATTCGATGATTCGATCTTCGGGAAATGAGGGAGTGAAATGAAATTAAATTGTAAATTGGTCAACGAGAAGGAAAATAAGATGACAGACATTATATCAGAAGTCAGATTGCAATTAGAAATTAGTTTGAATATTTTTGTGTCACTATTATTTAAGGAAAACAAAGGTGAATACTTCCTCTGATTCCCGTAAGTACATTTTCAAGAAAATTTGTGTTCTAAGTATTAATAAAATAGTTTCAATCGAATTCAATAATATTTAAATTCGAATCTATTTCCTCATCCTAATTATTTATGCCTGAAACTTTAATTGAACAATTACCAAAGATAGTTGCCGAAGGAAAGAAAGAAGCCGAAAAAATTCTTGAAAGGATTTCTTCTGCAAATAAACTTTCTTTACAAACCAATGAATTCGTTTTGCCGGCTAAGGACAGCAGAACTTTATGGAGCGGGCAAAACTCCTGAATATAAATCTACTGCAATAGAAAACTTAGGTGACCCGCAACTTCAAATTCCCGGGACAGAAGGCAAAGGTCAACAAAAACTCAAAAATGAAATCGGTGGCGACTGGGTGAACAGATTAGTTTACGGAGATAATCTTCTGGTTATGGAAGCACTTCTCACTGGCGATGAAGCAAGCGGACTTCCTTCAATGAGAGGAAAAATTGATTTGATTTATATTGACCCTCCATTCGACAGCAAAGCAGATTACAGGACAAAGATAACACTTCCGAACGGAGACATAAATCAAAAGCCAACAGTGATAGAACAATTCGCTTATGCAGATACATGGAAAGACGGAACTGTAAGCTATCTCAAAATGATGTATCCAAGACTTGCATTAATGAGAGAGCTTCTTTCTGATAAAGGGAGTATTTATGTTCATATTGATTGGCATGTCGGACATTATGTTAAAATTTTGTTGGATGAGATTTTTGGTCGACAGAATTTTCGAAATGAAATTATTTGGAAATACTTTGGACCTATAAGTACAACTGATAATTATCCAAAGAAACATGATAATATTTATTTTTATACAAAATCAAATAAATGGTTTTTTAATCATTCTGCTTGCTTGATTGAATACGATGAAAAAGCAATTAAAAGATATGATAAAATCGATGAAGATGGAAACAAATATAAGTTATATAATGAGGAAGATGGAAAAGTTAGAAAAGCTTACTTAAAGGAAGGTAAACCAACTGAAGTTTTTCACATACCATTTGTTCAAGGAACTTCAAATGAAAGAATTAATTACAGCACTCAAAAACCTGAAGCATTACTTGAAAGATTAATACAAGCTTCTTCAGATAAAGATAATCTAGTTTTAGATTGTTACGCAGGTAGTGGCACCACTGCTGCAGTTGCAGAGAAACTTGGTCGAAGATGGATAATGTCGGATTTAGGAAAGCCGGCTTGTATGATAATGAGAAAGAGACTAATAGATCAGGAATCAAAACCATTTCTTTATCAGTCAATCGGAGATTATCAGAAGGAGCAGTTTGAAAAGAGTGAATTCAAAAGTATAGGAGACCTCGCACATGTAGTTATGAATCTTTACGGAGCGATGCCCTTTCCTATGCAGCAGGGGACGCCGTTGAATTTAGGCATGATAAAACAAAGTCAGACGCTTGTCTTTGTTGACTCGCCGAATAAGCTCACAGGAATATGGACGCTTAAGAGAGCACAGATGCCTAGAAATACTTATATGGGCGGTTGGAATAAAGTAATAGTTCTCGGTTGGAATTTTGCGACAGATATCGGACAGGCGATAAGTTCACTGAATGATGATAAGCTCGAAGTGCTTGTAATCCCTCCGGATTTGTTAGACAGATTAAAAACGAAATCAAGTTATGACAAGCTCATAAAGACAGGACAGATAAGATTTTCTTCATTGCAATACCTTTCAATAAAACCAATAATAATTACAGAAGGAAAAGAGAGTGATGAGATAAAAGTAGAATTAGACAATTACATACT
>JAWXBH010000259.1:0-7076 GCA_034439935.1 bacterium | reverse complement strand
TAGTTGAAAGTAAAAAGTTAAAAGTTAAAAGTTAACAGTTAATATTTAAAATTTAAAAGTTAAAAGTTAACCGTCAAAACTTAAAAGTTAAAAGTTAAAAGTAACAAGTTAACATTTAAAAGTTGAAAGTTGAAAGTTACAAGTTAAAAGTTAAAAGTCAAAAGTTAAAAGTTAAAAGTTAATAAAGTAATAAAACTTGCACTGGTTTGCTTTTTAGCGGGTTAAGGTTTGTAGAGTTTACCATTCCACTGGCGCGCTGAAGTTTTAAATAGTTTACAAACTTTCAACCTTCAACTTTCAACTTCGAATAATGTATAACCAAAAAATAATATTACTCCTCTTCATTTCGGTAGTCTTCATTACTTCCTGTAATAAAGATGTCCAGCAGAAACCGGAAACACAGACAAGTAAGACTGATGTGACAGAAGAGAATGATCTTGATACCAACATGACCTCCGAAGAGATCTTCAGCTCCTCGCTTGTGCAGAACATTCTCGGTGAAGATGACAATGATGATCTGCAGATCTATCTCGAAGATCAGATATACCCCATCGTTTCAGCATGCGGCAAAGTCACTCTGGACAGGGTTTCAGCATCACTTTATCTGCTGAGCCATGACGAAAAGGGCACGATGAAGAACCTTCTGATACAGAAATTCTACGATCCGGTAAAAGATGAATTTGTATTTGATAAGAGTGAAACAAGTACGGATGCAAGAAAGCAGTTTATAAAGCAATAGTTAAAAGTAAAAAGTTAAAAGAGTTATAAAGTTTATAAAATTTATAAAGTTATAAAGTCTATAAGTAAAAACTTAAACCTTAACATAAGCTTTTAATGTTAACTCTGCGGGTTGCTTCGCAGGCATAAGCAATACAGGTTTACAACTAATTACGTTACTAACTTTTAACTTTCAACTTTCAACTTTTTACTTTCAACTTTTAACTTTCACCTTTCAACTAAAATTTTTATAACCTATTTTTATACAGTTCTTTTAAATGACAGAAAGATCTGAGCTCTTGTAATTGAGCTTGAGATCAAAATATTTCGGTTCCTGTAATATAGGATTAATAGGGAATACGGTGCATGCCGTAGCTGTCCCCGCAACTGTAATAAAGAAGACCGGTTCATTTCGTCCACTGTGTGTGCTACAACGGGAAGGCGATCCGGAAATTGCTTTTGAGCCAGGAGACCTGCCGTAATATTATTTCAAATCTTCGTGGGAAAAGATAAATGGATAAAGAGAAACTCTCTGTTTCTTTGTTACTCATGCTATTTTTTCTATTGAGTAAAGGAGCAGAGAGTTTTTTTATGTCTAAAATTTAAACTTATTGAAAAGCGGATACATTAAATACCTAATATTATTTTTACTGCTATGTAAAGCTGCAGCAGGGCAGGATACAGATACTTCGCGCTTTGTTACTGAAACGATAAAGATCTTTGGTAATAAGATCGTAACGAATATCTTTGATTCGCCGGTTAAGATCCAGGTGATCGGTAAAAATAAAATTAAGAACAAGAACGGCGAATATCTTTCCGACATACTTCAGCTTACAGGAGGCGCGTTCATAAAATCTTACGGAGGCAATGGCTCGCTTAATACAATTTCAATGAATGGGCTCGGCGCGGAGCATACGCTTGTATTGCTTAACGGAGTAAAATTAAATTCCACTCAGAATAATCAGATCGACCTTAATACAATTTCCAAAGATAACATTGAAAGCATTGAGATACTGAACAACGGCTCAAGCTCCGTTTACGGATCTGAAGCAATTGGCGGAGTGATCAATATCATTACGACCGGTAATTCATCTGGTAAATTAAATTTAAAATTGAACGGACAGGCGGGTTCATACAATCAGAAGAAACTCTCTGCTTCATTGAAAAAAAATGCCGGTCCTTTAAACCTGTCCTTTGATTATTCAACAGAAAGATCACCGAATAACTATGACTATTATTTTAATAACGGAATAAGGAAGCTGTTAAAGGACAGACAAAATTCAAATTATGATTTTACGAATTACAGTATGAACATCGGACTTAATAGCGGCATGGATGCACGAATCAATTTGTATAGCTCCTATTCAGATCAGATGAGAAACTTTCCGGGAATTGAAACGGGCTCTGAAGCCTCACGCTCGACACAGAAGGACAGGAACTGGATTAGCAGTCTTTCATTTGAGAAAAAGTTTAATAAAGTTATCAGGCTGACGACACAAATTAATTTTCAGAATAATCTTTCGAAGTATAATGATAAAGTGCTAACCGACAGCTATTATAAAAATCTTTATTATTCAAATTCAACTCAGGTTAATTACATCAATAAGAACATTCAGCTTGTCACAGGTTTTGATCTGAGCTATGCAAGGCTTTACAGCAACGAGGTTGACGGTGGTGTAAAAAGATGGCAGCCGGGAATTTACGCGGCATCGGAAATAGATATGAGTGAAAAGCTGAAAATTTTTCCATCGGTAAGATATGACTACATTTCAGATATAAATAAGAGTGCAGTCAGCGGAAAGTTGGGCATCAACTTTAAGCCATTCAAAAAAACAAATCTGAATTTCAAGACAAGCGCCGGAAATAATTTTGCCTCACCGACATTCAACGAACTGTACTGGAACGATCTGGGCAACAGATCACTGAGCCCGGAAAGCTCGGTCAACATTGATTTCGGGGCGATAGCAAGTTTTGAAACGATATCACAGAATGTTCTTGAAGTGACCTATACTTATATCGAAGCAAAGGATAAGATCGTGTGGTCCCCAAATTCGAACGGACTATGGACACCAAAAAATATTTTACGATCTGTTTCAAATGTGATAGGCGTCAGCTTTGATTCAAAAAAAATAATTGCAAGAGACCTTATGATAGATATTGGAGCAAGTTATTCCTTTACAACTTCGCTGAGGAAGAATGAAGCATACGCAGGTGATCCTACTTATGACAAGCAGATATTTTATATTCCGGAGCATCTGGCTAAAATAAATTTAGGCTTAACATATAAAACTACAGGAATTAACCTGTTCTATAATTATACCGGGAAAAGATTCACTGATTTTGATAATAAGAACTCGCTGCCGGGAGTGAACCTGCTTGAAGGAAACATTTATCAGGATGTGAAGATCTGGAAATTAAATACTCAGATGAAGTTCGAAGTCAATAATATTTTCAATGAAGATTATCAGATGATATCCGGCTACCCGATGCCGCTGAGGAATTTTAAAGTGTCGGTGGGGGTAAGTTATCAATGATCAATGATCAATGATCAATGAGCAATGAGCAATGAGCAA
This sequence comes from bacterium, assembly GCA_034439935.1. GTDB lineage: Bacteria > Bacteroidota > Ignavibacteria > Tepidaquicellales > Tepidaquicellaceae > JAGPCH01. The sequence continues at coordinate 3,786 of JAWXBH010000259.1, read as the reverse complement.
TGAACAATGATCATAAATCATAAATCATTGATAATTAATAATTAAAAGTTATGACTAAAATAGAAGATGCAAAGAATGCCGGGGGCAGTAAGTATAAAGAGAAGATACTGAAGACCATTGAGGGTTATAAGAATCTTTCGGAAGAGGACAAGCACTGCTTTCATATTTATTACGGCTACGGAAAGGGTAAGACGACTTGTGTGATGGGGCTGATAATGCGTGCGCTGGGTGCGGGCTTGAAGGTGCGGCTGGTTCAGTTCGATAAAGGTTATGATGGTATGAACGAGCATTACGCAGAACTTAATACTTTGCGGAAGCTGAAAGAGGTCGGCTATGATGTAGAATTTTTTTCAACGGGATGTGAGCGAATGAATTCTGACGGAACATTCAGATTCAAGAATTCAGAAGATGATTTCAGGGAAGCCAAGAGAGCGCTTGGAATCGCAAGAGATCTTATTGAAAATGGAAAACAGGATCTCCTCATACTTGACGAAGGAATCGCAGCGGTTGTATATCACTTGCTTGAGAAAAAAGACATTGATGAGCTGATCGAACTATGGCAAAAGAATAAGAGATTCGAGTTTGTAATGACAGGTCACAAACTTTGGGAAGGTCTTGAGGAAAAAGCCGATCTAATAACGGAGATGAGAAAGGTAAAGCATTATTTTGATAAGGGAATCCCGATCCGGACGGGGATTGACTTTTAAGTAAAGATCAAAAGAGAGCAAAAGCTTTTAACAAAATTTTTAATGCTTAACCATTAGAACTCTAAAACTCTAGAACTCTAAGACTCTAAGACTCTAAAACTCTAAGGAAGAGCATTAAAGCAAAAGCTTTTATACACACACATTTGATTACTTATACCTTTGTGCCTTCGTGTCTTAGTGGTTAAAAATTTTACTATGTGACTGTACGTTAATTTCAATATGGAAAAAGAATACAAGTATAATATTACAAAATGCATCTGCTATGATACGACCTTCAGCGAGATGAAGAAGATAATGCAGAAGCACGATCTGAAAACACTTGACGAATTGAAAAAGGTCAGGATGGTCGCAAGCAACTGCCGGCTGTGCCTGCCATACATTAATAGAATGATCGAAACAGGTCAGACTGAATTTGAATTAATCTTAGAATAATAATCCAAACAATAAAATACTGAAAGGAACAAAATTGAAAAACATTTATAGAGCTTTAATTGTGATAACAATTTCCATTCTCTTCTCTGCATGCCGTGATGAAGTCATAACGCCCCCGCCAATTGACACCATTATATCAGAGGGTGCATATATTTTATCCGAAGGCGGATTCTCCGCTGGCTCAAGCAAATTGTCCTTTTACAATCTGACCAATGATAATTTTACTGAGAACATTTTCAATTCCGGAACTTTAGGATTATTTCCTGACGGGCTCATTTTAAATAGTAACCGTCTGTATGTGACAGCCCAGGGAAATTTTGGTTCGGCAGGAACAATAAGCACGCTCGATACTGTCGGAACGCTGCTTCAGAGTAATGGAGGTGGAATAAACCCGTATTCAATCGCAATCGCTAACGATAAAATTTATGTTACTAACGGTCCATCCAATAGTGTAACAGTGGTCAATAAAAATAATCTTAATTTTGTGACTACCATTCCGGTAGGGCTATATCCGCAGGAGATCCTTTCAGTGGGCAGCAAAATATTTGTCTGCAATACGAGTGTATTCGGTGGCGGAACTGATTCTACAGTCTCAGTCATAGACGCATCGACAGATCAGGTGATGGCAACATTGCAGGTACGTAAGACACCTTCTTCGCTTGCGGTTACAAACGACGGCAAGCTTCTTGTCGGATGTCCGGGCGGCTCAGCCGAAGGAATAATCTACAAATTCGATCCCGATACTTATGCAAAGCTCGACTCATTTAGTATCGTGATTGGTTCATCGACGGGTTTCGCAAAGGATATCGCGGTCGATAAGAACAGCAATGATATTTATTTTATTACAAATACCAATGATGTAGCAAAGTTGAATCTTTCAAGCAGAGTTAATTCGCAGTTCATAGCTAACACGAATCCCGGACCGGTGTTCTTTTACGGCTATAATTTTGACAGCAAAAATAAGAAGCACTACGTTGCCGATGTAAAGGATTTCCTCACAAGCGGGAGTGTATATATTTATAATGAAAACGGAACAATCATCAGGACATTTTCAACGGGGATAGGACCGAGGAGGATCGTAGTTAAAAATTAGTTTCAAGTTTCAAGTTTCAAGTTACGAGTTTCAAGTTACAAGTTGAAAATTGAAAGTTAAAAGTTGAAAGATTTGTGAAGTTGATGTAAAGCTGAAGATCACCGGTAATCTAAAATTTCACATGCGGCAAAGTGTTAAAGCTTGCCACGAATTTCACGAATTGTCACGAATTGTCACGAATTAAGAATTTAAATATTGATCTGCTTAAAATGAAAATATTATATTGATCTGCTTAAAAGAGTTTTTATTATTGGGCCAGCAATAAAAAATCCAAAAATCCAAATTTCAAATCCGAAAACCTAAAAAATCCAATCTAAATCTAATCGTGAATTGAAATTACCTACCATAATGAGTATTTTCAACGTTCTTGTAAAATTTTAAATTTAAGAGTTATGACCCGCTTAGAGAAAATAAAAAGCAGCTTCACAGGGCTGAATGTTGATTCATTCCTTATAAAAAACCTGCCAAACATAAGATATATCTCAGGATTCTCAGGAAGCGCGGCGAACATACTTCTTACAAAAGATAAAAATTACTTTATTACTGACTTCAGATATAAGACTCAGTCTGCGATGGAAGTATATCCCGAATTTGAGAGAATTATATTTGCGCAGAACTCAAATGATTTTTTGAAGGATCTTATACAACAGAACGATCTTCGCGGCATTGGTTTTGAATCTAATTTTGTGTCTTACTCTGAAGCTTTAAATCTGAAAGATGAATTTAAGGAAATTGAGCTTGTTCCGGTGGACAGTTTAATTGAAAAAATAGTTATTTGCAAGAATGAGAAAGAAATTGAAGCTACCAAGAAAGCAGTAGAAATAACTGACAGGACTTTTTCAGAATTACTTAAAATAATAAAGCCGGGTATGAGCGAGAGAGAAGTTTCAGCGCACATATCATTCATACAAAAAATGAACGGAGCTGACGGTGACGCATTTGAACCGATAGTCGCCTCAGGAGAGCGAAGCGCGTTTCCACATGCGAGACCAACAGATAAAAAAATTGCTAACAATGAGCTGCTTAAGCTTGACTTCGGATGCACTGTTGACGGAATGAGATCCGATATGACAAGAACGATCGCGATAGGAAATGTTTCCGATGAATGTAAAAAAATATACTCAATTGTAAAGGAAGCACAGCAGATCGCTCTTGATAATGTCAGGGCAGGAGCTTCCTCAAAGGATGTCGATTCCGCGGCAAGAAATTTCATAACTGAAAAAGGTTACGGTAATAACTTCGGTCATGGACTTGGTCACGGTCTGGGTTATGACATTCACGAAAAGCCGGCATTGAATCAGAGATCGGATTATACGCTTGAAGAAAATAATGTTATCACCATTGAGCCGGGCATCTATGTCGAAGGCGTAGGCGGTGTAAGAATAGAGGACGATGTGGTTGTTACAAAAAAAGGTTGTGACATTCTTAACAGATCAAGTAAAGAACTGATCGTTATTTAGAGTGTTTAGAGTGTTTAGAGTGTTTAGAGTGTTTAGAGTGTTTAGAGTGTTTAGAGTGTTTAGAGTGTTTAGAGTGTTTAGAGTGTTTAGAGTG
>JAWXBH010000258.1:0-3428 GCA_034439935.1 bacterium | reverse complement strand
TCAAGCCATTGTGGTGTGCCGTCATAGTCAAATTTTCGGATGAAGTCTTTGGTTATGCCATACGATTGGTCAGTGAAACCATCCCATAATTTTCCTCCAACTATTACTTCCTCAGCGGTGGCCAAAATCGAAATAGGAACAGGATAGTTACCAACGGTTGTGTTTTCATGCCATTGATAATTCGCTTCTTGGTCTGCTTTCAACAAAGTGAATTTATGAGTGTACTCAAACGGCTCTGGGTCGAGGTCCACATAGCCAGCCATAAATAATTCGCCAAGTGGGGACTGTGCTATAGAAAAGCCCGTGTAACTGCCGGGCTCATTGGCCAAAAGTGCTTTCGACCAAAGGGTATCGCCCTGTTCATTCAAACGCAATACAACCGGATAGCTTAGTTCTTCTGTCACTAACTTATTTAACAACAAGTAATACCCGCTGTCAATAGCTTCGATGACGGCTCCACCAAAATTCATGGGCCACGTACCTTCTTCTGACCAGAGTGGTTTATGCCACAGCGCTTCCCCGTTTTCATTCAGGCCTGTAATCAAACATCCTTTGCTATAAGTCTCAATATCGGCCAATCCAGAAAATGTGATGTAACCGAAATCGGTGTGGAATATCCATGCGGGTCCATTAGCCTGCCCATCATAATCAAACCAACTTTCATTCGGAGTTTGCGCATCAAATGAATTGGAATTAATCGACAAAATGAATGCAATTGCAATTGTAGTTTTCAAAGCTGTGGTTTTAGGAAAATGGTGCTTGACATTCTGTCAAGCACCATTTAATGATTTTAATGAACTACGGTCAATTTGGTAGTTCCGATTTTTATCTTATCAGCAATCAACTCGATTGTATAAATTCCGGCAGACAATGTGTCGGAGCAAAAGGCAATGTGCAAAATGTGCTGTTGGCAAATTTAAAAACAAAAAAATGAGCGTGGGACAAAAATTAAATCTTATTTGTGTCGGATTGCATGTTGCCAGTCCCGATACAGTCAGATTGTAAACTTGTCCAGTTGCTGTCTTGCAACCCCGTTTCTCGTTAGTATTGTCTTCTTTTACCATTGGCTATAACGTTTTGCGAGTTGGCGAAGGTGGCGTTTTTAACACAAATGTTGATGCGGAGAACAAATGTTTGATTAACCACAAATGTGTCTGCGGAGCACTGAACCGCCACTTTTGCCAAACCGCTGTTATGCGTTCGCCCTTCTTCTTCGGTCGTTATTTGTTTGTCAGTTGTAGGCATTCTCTATTATTAGTGTCAAACTTAGTAAAAATTTCTATTTTTGCCATTATTTGAATTTTGCAATAATGAAAAACATAAGCATTATAGAATTTTACAAGAATATATTTGGCGACAATAGTGGTCAGCTTGGTAATTTTTTGGATAGTAAAGGCACAAAGGATTTTGGTCATTTTAATGTGTTTGATACTGCAAAATTTTATTTCAGTGGAGGTAAAAAGCCTCAAATGACTTACAACAGAAGGTTGTACTACAAAATCAGTTTGATTAAAGGAGAAAATCTTGTTGAGTTTGCTGGCAAAACGGTGCATATAGAAAAGCAAGGAATTTTGTTTGCTACCCCCAAAATACCATACCGATACATTGCACAAACCAAAGAGCAGACAGGCTTTTTCTGTGTTTTTACGAAAGAGTTTTTGTCTAAATCAAAAACAGGTTTAATGATAGATGATTTGCCGATTTATCTGCCCGAAAGTGATTTTGTATATCAATTGAGTGATGAGCAATACATAGAAATGGAAATGATTTTTAAGAAAATGGATGCAGAATTGTCGTCCGACTATAAGTATAAATATGACTTGCTTCGCAATTATGTAATTGAACTCATTCATATAGGTCAGAAGTTGAAACCAATGGAAAGTTTACAAACGGTTACTAATGCTGCCAGCAGAATTTCTTCCCTGTTTATAGAATTGTTGGAAAGACAGTTCCCGATTGAAAATAATGCACAAATGATACAACTTAAATCCCCCATTGATTTTGCCAAAACTTTAGGTGTACATATCAATCACTTAAATAAAGTATTGAAGGAAACCACAGGACAAAGCACAACGGAAATTATCAATGGCAGAATAGTTGAAGAAGCCAAAATATTGCTGAAACAAACTCAATGGAATGTGTCTGAAATTGCTTTTTCTTTGGGATTTGACGAAGTGGCTCATTTTTCTAATTTTTTCAAAAAACATTCAGGTCTGTCGCCATTAAAGTTTCGTGATTGATTGAAATTTGCAAATATTGGATTGTTATTTGCAAATGCCGTATTTCCAAAATGAATGACCTTTGTGGTTCAAATAAATAAAATGAAGAAAGCAACAATATTAGGAAACAGCACACTAAATGTGAATCGAATAGGTCTCGGCTGTATGGGTATGTCAGAGTTTTACGGTTCTTTTGATGAAACGGAATCTATTAGTACTTTGCATAAAGCCATTGATTTGGAAGTCAATTTTTTTGATACTGCTGATATGTATGGTAGTGGAGCCAATGAAAAGTTAATTGGAAAAGCTTTCAAAGGCAAATGGGATAAAGTTGTTTTAGCGACAAAATTTGCTGTTATGAGAGGCCCTAATGGTGAATGGCTAGGACTTAACGGACAACCTGATTATATTAAAAAAGCTTGTGAACAAAGTCTTTTAAATTTGGGAACAGAGGCTATTGATTTGTATTATATGCACCGCCAAGCACCTGATGTTGAAATTGAAGTTATAGTAGCTGCAATGTCAGATTTGATAAAACAAGGAAAAGTAAAATACATAGGGTTATCAGAAGTTGATGCTAAAACAATAAGAAGAGCCCACAAAGTTCATCCAATAACAGCCATTCAAACCGAATATTCTTTGTGGAGTCGTGAACCAGAACAAGAAGTATTTGAAGTTTGTAAAGAACTCGGAATCACTTTTGTTTCATACAGCCCATTGGGTAGAGGTTTTTTAACCGGAGCAATTAAAAGTCGTGCAGATTTTGAAGCTGGAGATTTCAGATTAAACAATCCACGATTTACCGATGAAGCAATTAAAGAAAACATCAAATTTGTTGAAGTCATTGATCAATTAGCAAAAGACAAAGGTGTAACCAAAGCACAGATAGCTTTGTCTTGGATATTGTCTCAAAATGATGAAATCACAGCCATTCCTGGTACAAGAAAAATTCACCGACTCAAAGAAAATTTAGGAGCATATAATGTAGAACTTTCTCAATCTGATTTTAATCTTATAGAAGCATCAATTCCTAAAATGACTGTTGGGAATCGGTATTAAAAATAGAAATAGTTGGTATGTCAGTCTTTATGTAGTTGGTCGGTCATAGGGTGACGCATAACGGCAGTCTGTCTAAAAACTACGTTTTATGATGTTTGTATTCGGGGACCCATCTTGATGATTTTTCATTTAAGCGATTCTCAGCGTATT
>JAWXBH010000257.1:0-6451 GCA_034439935.1 bacterium | reverse complement strand
AACTCTACTAACTCTACTCACTCTACTCACTCTACTCACTCTACTCACTCTACTCACTCTACTCACTCTACTCACTCTACTCACTCTACTCACTCTACTAACTCTACTCACTCTACTCACTCTACTCACTCTACTCACTCTACTCACTCTTACCTTTAATTTCACTGTCCCATTTCTTCATCCACTCTGATTCTTTTTCTGAGATCAGCTCCCAGTCGAGTGTCATTGCTTTATAATTCGCATCCGGGATCCACTGGGGAAGCTTGTCTTTCGGTATGTCCGTTCTTGCCGGAATACGGTAAAATTTTTCCGCCTGCAATATGAGACTCTCCGGACTTGTTACGAATTCATAAAATTGCTTTGCGCTTTCGGAATTCTTTGCGCCTTTAATGATCGCGATCGCATCAGTAAGAACTACCGTACCGCTGTCGGGAAAATTATAGCCGAAGGGATAATTGTATAATGTCTTCTGCAGAACTATGTCCGGCATATTCCACAAAGTGACAGCATCATTGCCTGCAAGCTTTATATACATCTGCGTCGGATCGGCAGCGTAAGTTGATGTATTCTCATCAAGCTTTTTCAGCCATTCAAAACCAGCGGCGTCACTGCCTGTTTGCTTTATCGAGTTTGCGATCATTGCTGAATAAATAACTCTCATCGTTCCGGATGCCATGGGATTTCTTATCACGATCTTGTCTTTCCATTGCGGTGAAACAAGATCATTCCATCCGTGAGGAGCTTTCTCGTTTGTTAAACTTTTGTCATTGAACGCGATCACCTGCGGAGTAAGAAATGTACCGTACCAAAAATCATTAGCGCTTTTACTGTCAGTGTTTATTTTGTCTGACCATGTCGGTTTATATTTTTCAAGAAGACCCAGCTTTTCCGCCCGCATAAAAATTGTCGCGGGTGATCCCCACCAGACATCCGCAAGAGCATTATCCTTTTCCGTCTTGATGCGGTCAAACACTTCCTGCGAACCCATGTCAAGCCATTGTACATCAATGTCAGCGTGGGCAGCTTCAAACTGCTTCTCAAATTCGGTCAGCATCTCCTTACCATGCGGCGAATAAACAACAAGCTTTTTCTTGCTATCTGTTTGACAGCTTGAAAGGAGGATCACAAAGATCACTAAACAATAAATAATTTTCATTTTAAATTCAGACAATTTGTAATGTTCAGTTATATTCTTTCTTTGGATAATAATTTATTTTAAGTTTTTCAAAAAGCTCTCTGGTCTTTTCAATACCGCTCTTCGGATTAATATCAAAATACCAGAAGTCTTCATAGTCACCGCGATTCATGAGAGGCTGCATTGTACCCTGTGATTTGTGCTCAGCAATAAGCCAGTTCACTATGATCTTGTAATCAAGCACATCTTTGAATCCGAACTTTTGCGTCCGGTCAAAACTAAAATGCATTGTATCGCTTACATTTGTAATGGGATAACCTTCAAAGCCTTTGTAAATTTTTTTAACTGAATCACCTGCTGATGAATTTGTTGCGCCAAGAATCAAAGGTCTGTCAATCGAATCGAGTGAGTTGACGGTTTCAAGAGCAAGTATTGAAGCGGAGCTGTGATGAGCATGCGTCCCCGGGCTTGGAATAGTGACAAACACATAATCATATTTTTCTCTCTGCATTATATTTTTTAATTCACTTCTTATAAAATCCAGATCCCAGATATTACTATCGAGGATTTCTTTAATATCGGCAGATGTGATGTAGCGGTGATCTTTCTGATTTAAATAATAATAATTTCTTATGCCTATAATTTTACCGCCCGCTTCGAGCTCTTTCTTTCTTATCTCAGGCAAAAATTTTCTTCCGACTGCTTCATCCGTAAGTTCAAGTCCGTAAATGTCTTCAGCGAGTGTTGAATACTTGTACCCGCCTTCACCGTTTGTAATTAAAGCAAGGTCAACTGTTCCTTTGAGATCGTGCACTATCTTATAATTTGTTCCCGCGAAAGTAGCATCATCATCAGGATGAGCTGTCACAATGAGGATCTTTGGAGGTGCGCTTTGACTGTATGTGAATTGATTTGAAAAAAGTATTAATCCGAAAATTAATGCGTATGAAATTGTTTCATAATATTTAAAAATTTTTAACCCGGTAATTTTCATAGCTTATGCATTAGTTGTAAGTTGTAGCTTTAATAATCTGAATATCTGAAAATCTCATAATCTCAGTATCTGTTAATTATATAATTATCCGGATCTCCGTTAATCAGAGTCTGATGCGATTCAATAAGGGCGTAGGCATTGTGATTGTGAATGCTTTCAAAATTCTCCGCCTCGACACTGTACCAGATTATATTCTTATTTTCATTAAGCTTCATCACAACATTCCTTACAAGATCTTCAACGAAGACAGGGTTTTCATAAGCGCGCTCGGTCACAAATTTTTCATCTTCCCTTTTTAAAAGAGAGTAGAGCTCTGAGCTTGCCGAACTTTCAACGATCGTGATCAGATCTTCTATCCAGACTGTATTTTTAAACCTTACCGAAACAGTCACTTCGCCCCTCTGATTATGCGCTCCGTATTTCGAAATGTTTTTTGAGCACGGACACAATGTTGTAACAGGCACTTTCACCGTCAGCACGAAGTCCTTTTTTTCCTTGTCTCTTACCGCGTGAAACTTCGCAACATAATCGATAAGCGATGGCTTCCCTGTGACCGGAGCGTGCTTCTCCTTAAAATAAGGAAACTCGATCTCGATATGTGAAGCATTCGCGTTAAGACGTTTCTGCATTTCAACCAGAATGGAATCAATTGAATCAACGTGTATCTCCCTGTCTTTGCATTGTAATATCTCAACAAACCTGCTCATGTGCGTGCCTTTGAATTCCTTCGGAAGATCAACGGTCATGGCGATCGTAGCGATGGTGTGCTGCAGCTCATTGTCCCTGTCCTTTACAGCAATCGGGTATTTGAGATTTTTTACTCCTACTTTATCTATCGGTATCTGCCGGAGATCGGCTTGGTTTTGTGTGTCAGGTAACAAAACTTCGGTTTCTTTCTCTTTATTCTGATTCATAAATTTTAATTGAAAATTTTAAATGATGATTTGCTTGATGATGGGGTACTCACTACAATCTATGGTTAATATAAAAGGTTCATCGTTCTTTCGGAGAATGTATTCCCATAAAAAAAGTTTATCCGTGACAGGTATATTAAAGTTTTTAAAATTATCGGGGTGGATAAATTGAAAGCTGCCTTCATTACAATCCGGTGGATGCTTGTTCAGAATTTTTTTATACAACATCAGGAACATCATGATACTGCCAATGCCCGGGAAATTCTTCTCTGTCACTATTCCCATCAGTTTCCAGTCCTCTTCCGACTGAAGGATAGCACACTCTTCAAAACCCTCCCTGGCCGCGCATTGCGAAGGTGATTCAGCGTTTTCGGTCATCAGCTTTCCTCCAGGAGGAGACATAAGACCTTTGTTGGGCTCGCGGTTTCTCTCCATTAATAAAAACTCGCCTTTTTCGTTTTGAATGTACAGCAACGTTGCAAGCTTCATTTATTCGTATTTTTATTCATCTTCTTTGAATCCAAACTTGAGCTTTACCTTTTGAAATTTGGAATCATTCTCCGTTTCATTCTCTTCAACGGGTTCAACATTTTTATCTTCAGTCTTCACTTCATCATCCATCTCTGATAATTTCTTTTCTTCTTTCCTTATAGCTTTTTCATTCTTAATATCTTTTTTGAAAGCTCTTTTTTTTGGAATTTGGCGGACGGCATCGGATTCTGTAAAAAGATTCAGACCGCTCTCAAGCGAGCTGATCTCCTCTATTATTACGCGCGGCTCCGTTTCCTCTCTCTCCCTCGGCTTTTCAAAATCCTCTTCCTTTGCACCCAGTATCGTAAATTCTCCATCTCCTACATACTCACCCGTTTCTACCATATCAACGAAGATTTCCTGCTTCGGTTTTTCATCAGGCTCATCTTCACCGCCGGAAGTCCTGAGCTTATCAACACGGTCACGCATCAGATATTTTTCGCGGTATTCAAAATATTTCCCCGCTGCATAAAGTTTACTTGAAATTTCCTTTGCTGAAATTATTGCGTTATCATAATCACCATTCAAAATTTTACCATTCCTGAGAATACTCTCTCCTTTAATGATCACATCGCTGATATCCCTTACTGTGAGATTGTTGATAATGAACTCGCATATATCTTCAGGCCTTACCACGGGCATTGTCCATATATTTCTCAGATCACTTATGTCAAACAAGATCAGATCAGCAGACTTATTTCTCTCTACCGAACCTGTAACATTTGAGATCCCGAATACCAATGACGGATTATAAATTGCTGTCTGTATGATCTGTTCGTATGAAATGTTATTCCGTGGGATAAGCGATGAAAATATTTTAAGCTCAGACAGTATATCGCTCCCAGTGTTGCCTGTTCCTGTGATTACGTTTACTCCAGCGCCGATCAGATTATCCGCATAACTTTTGGACAGCGATAAGTTTATCTGATCCGAAGGTGAAATCAGTACTGTGGAATTTCTCTTTGCTAGAATTTCTATTTCGTAAGCATTTAAATGCGTAGGATTTGATATTACCGTGTTTGACGTAATAAGCTCTGCATCAGCAAGTACGCTGATGAAATGCTTACCGAATATTTTCTTTGTTGAATCAAATGTACTTTGTGACAAAGATGCTTCGATAAAAAGCTTTACATTTCCCGATGACAGATATTTTTTTAATGATGAGAATGTATAGTTGTTAAGGTCCTCATCAGTCCTGAATCCCATTGATACGGGATACGAAGAGCTTAACGCTTCCGGAATTATCCTGTGATCAAAAGCTGTCAGATTATAATACGAAGGCTGACGGTTGATGTCTTTTAAACAGCTTTCATAAAAATCCTTCTTTATAGCAGGACTATACTCGTTAACGAATATTTCGCCATTCAAAACGGATTTCATTGCGCTTACGTTGAGAAGCTCTCTGAAAATGTCAAAGTTCTGTGAACCCGACAGGTAATTATCGATCAGCTTAAGCGAAATCCATGAGCTTATATTTTCATAATTACATTTATTAAAGAACACTCTGTTCAAAGAGTATGAGGAAACAGATTGCGAATTGAAAAATCCCGGCATTACGATCTTTCCGGATGCATCGATGATCTCAGCATCAGTATTCTTTAATAGGAATTCTTTCTCATTGAATTTTTTTTCATAGTCTATCAGAAAAATTTTTCCATTACGGATTATTACATTAAAATATCCTGCCTGCTTCTTTTTATCAAGAGTGAGCACTAATCCGTTTTTTATTACCGTATATTTATCAGCTATGGAGATCAAAATTATAGGTCTTCAATTATAAATTTTTCATTTAATAAAAACTCGCTGTCAGCAAGCTCATTCTTTTCATTCTGCATTACTGCATATTGAAATCCATCACGAATGCTGTAAGCTCCATACTCTCCTTTTACATTTAACGCGATGAATCCAACCTGGAAAATATGATCCCGGTTTTTACTCGATAAAAGATTCAGCTTATAAACTCTTTCACACGCGAGCCTGCAGGCTTCTTTCGGTGACTTCCCGCCGCGCATCAACTCGACTATTAGAAAGCTTCCGCAGGCGCGGATACATTCTTCACCTCTTCCTGTAGATGCCGCGCCGCCTATCTCACCGTCAACATAAAGTCCCGAACCTATAATAGGACTGTCACCGACACGCCCGTGCAGCTTCCACGCCATGCCGCTTGTTGTGCATGAAGCGGATATATGCCCGTCACGATCTATCGCGATCATCCCGATGGTATCATGGTATCCGTCTTCATTTATCTTATCGTGCTTGCTTTCAACAATTTTAAAATCATCTGTATGAATCTCTTCCGGCTTTGTTCCTTTGGTCAGCTTCCATTCGTGAAATCTTCTGATCGATTCAGGTGTCAGCAAATTTTCCGGCTTGAATCCGTTTCTTATCGCAAATTCATACGCACCGTCACCGGCAAGTATCGTATGTTCAGTATCTTCCAGCACCAGTCTTGCAAGACTTATCGGATTGTGAATGTTCTCGACACAAATAACTGAACCTATGCGCGCACGCCAGTCCATTATCGCCGCATCAAGTGTCACCACTCCTCTTTCATCCGGAAGTCCGCCGTATCCTACACTCAATACCTTAGGATCATCCTCAGAAACTTTTACTCCTTCCTCCACCGCATCAAGAGAATCTCTTCCTGACTTTAATGTTTCGTAAGCCGCCTCATTCGCCGCAAGCCCGTGCTTCCATGTTGAAATTACTAAAGGATTCATATTCAATTATCAATTATCAATTATCAATTATCAATGTTCAATTATCAATGTTCAATTATCAATGTTCAATGTTCAATGTTCAATGTTCAATGTTCAATGTTCAATGTTCAATGTTCAATGTTCAATGTTCAATGTTCAATGTTCAATGTTCAATGTT
>JAWXBH010000256.1:0-5928 GCA_034439935.1 bacterium | reverse complement strand
GAATGATCACGAATTTCAAAATAACTTTTCTTCTCAAACATAAAATAATTCGTGTGAATTTGTGAAATTCGTGGCTGAGCTCTTGCTCCTTGCCGACCATCCAAAAGCTTCGCCACCAATTACAAGAATGATCACGAATTTCAAAATAACTTTTCTTCTCAAACATAAAATAATTCGTGTGAATTTGTGAAATTCGTGGCTGAGCTCTTGCTCCTTGCCGATCATCCAAATTTAAATTCCAAGGTTGTTGAGAGGAGGTTGTAAATTATAATATTTTAAATCCCGGACATAAGTTATATTTACAAAAAAAAATATGTCTTCAATATTACTACGCAATAATTACGGCAAGTCAAACGTGAGGATACTGAAAGTTAACCGGAATGATATGATGCATGAGATCAGAGAGCTTTCAGTAAGTATACAGCTTGAAGGCGATTTTGAAAGTGTGCATTTCGCAGGTGACAACTCGAGTGTACTTCCCACCGATACTATGAAGAATACTGTCTATTGTCTCGCAAAGGAACATCCTGTAGATTCGGCGGAAGAGTTCGCTAAACATCTTGCGGGGTACTTTTTAGATAACAATAAGCAGGTTACTAAAGCAACAATTGAAACTGATGAGAAGCTTTGGATTAGGATACCATTCAAGGATAAAAATACAGGTGAAATAAATCTCCATACTCATTCTTTTGTCAGCGCGGGCAATGAACGGCGTACAGCAAAAATTTCAAATGACAGAAAAAATGTTATCGTACAATCAGGAATAAAAGATCTTCTTGTTCTGAAAACTACCGGCTCGGGCTTTGAAAAATATATCAAAGATAAATATACAACATTAAAGGAAACCGGTGACAGGGTATTTTCTACGAGTGTTGAAGCAGTCTGGAGCTATGCCAATCGGGACGTGAACTATGCCAGGGTAACTGATGAAGTGCGAAGGATCATTCTCGAAATATTCTCTCACCATCACAGCTTATCGGTTCAGCAGACCTTATATGAGATTGGAAAAAACGTTATCGATGAAATAGAAGAAGTCGACGAAATTTCTTTATCACTTCCAAACAAGCATTACCTGCTTTTCAATCTTGAGCAGTTTCAGATGGACAACCGAAATGAGATCTTTATTCCTACAGATGAACCGTTTGGACTGATAGAAGGAACGGTGAAGAGGTCAACTTAAAAGCTTTGCCATTAATTACACGACAAAGAGCAAAGTGCATCAGCCACGAATTTCACAAATTCACACGAATTATTTTTATTTATGTATTCAATTGAAGCAAAAAATAAAATTCGTGATCATTCGTGTAATTAGTGGCAAAGCATTTGTGGTGAGCGGCAATTGTTAGAGCAGATTTTGTTTGAGCAGGCTGTCGAGCTTGGATTTTTGAGAGCGCATGCTCCGTAGTCTTTGATTGATGGCATCTCTTTCAGAAGTATTTAATTCACCGTTAATGTCCCTCACATCATTGCTGACAACATAATAAGGGACAGAAATTTCTTTAGCGTCATTATCTTCAACAGTAATTTTTCCTTTGTATATACACTCGAGGTTCAAATACTCTCCGGCTTTATAAATATCATCAGCGCTTTTCACGGCAATAAGATTTCCCGAGCCGGGTTCCTTTGCAAGATAAATTCCTTTTTCCACAACCTTGCTGACTTTCGCCGATATCATCACCAGATCTTTCGCACCGGAGGAGCTGACACTGGTAAGCTCTTTATCCTGCTCTCTTATCTGGCGCTCGAGCTCATTTGATTTTACAAGAGAGGTAAGCTTTTTATTAAGCAGTGAAATGTTGGCTTCGACAATATTTGTTTCTTTATTAATTGATTCGTTGGGGAAGGACGCCATTATGATCTTTGCATTGTTAAGCTCGTTCAATGCTTCAGCATAATTATAAGTCAAATTGAATTTTTTCGCGTTAGCTATCTTTTGCTTATAGTCACCGTAGGCGACATTATAAATATTATTAAAAATATTCTTTGCATCCTGTGGACTAAGTGTCGTGTAAACTTTATTATAATACCTCAGTGCGAGCTTCCAGTCATCTTTATAATATATACTTGCTATCTGTGTTGAATACTGATTGATGCGGCTCATCACTCTCGCTTTATTTCTGCCGTTTGAATAAGTGCGAAGAAAGGTTTCATACTTGCCGATCATCTGTTCCATCGACCGGAGATCATGCGCATGATCAGACTGAACAAGCTCGCTAAAGTCCCTGTCTTCCTTCAGAATGAATGTATAGTAGCCGAGATAGCCGATCGCAGCAAGGATCGCGAGTATGATCATTACTATCAGTACATTCTGATAAATCCGCCTGCGGTTCTGTTCCGGGATTTTTTCCTTTGCTATTTCAAGCCGCGTATTAACAAAATTCGCCTCGATATCATCTGCATACTTCAGAACATTTTTATAATAAACCTCGGAAGCTTTATAATCTTTCTTATTGAATGCTTCATCAGCGCTTGTCATAAGATTGATCTTATTGTTGATCAGCGCGACCGCTTTATTATAAAGATTTTTTAATTCGATATTCCTTCTGTCAATTTTCAGATACTGTTTGGATTCATGAATTGCTTCGGCGTATTGATTGCGGTTGATGAGATATTCAATGTTAATAATGCCTTCGCGAAGCGACGAAAATTCCTCTTCACCCTGATGCTTCTCTCCGCATCCGTAAACAGCGCAGCCCTTGTTCTCGTACCAGCAGTCCTTATGATAAGGCGATGTGCACGAAGGACAAAAGAATGTTTCCATGTCACTCTTAATGGGAGTCTGACAAAACGTACAAATGCTTTTAGATACTTTATAATATGTTTCTTCTGACATTAATACCCGGTGTTAAAATTAAAATACTTCGTTGTTAAAGATCATTGCCGATACTTTAATCAGCAAAGATCCTCCGAGAAGAATCAAAAAGATCCCTGTAAAAAAATTCAATTTATTCAAAGTTTTGGGTTTGATCCTGTCTGTATATTTAAAGATCAGTTTCGTCATAATATAAAACCATGCTGATGTTCCCAGCAGAACTCCGATTGACAACAGAAATCCGGATAAAAAATTTGTTTCAATTATCCCATAACTTTTCAGATACCCGACTATCGCAAACCATGACGCGGGAAGCGTCACCGATGAAAGACACATTACAATTCCGATAAAAAAGCTACCGGCTATATCGGAATTTGGTTCAGCCACTCCTTTAGAATGAAGTAATTTACCTAATTCCTGTTCGGTCTTTTTAAAAACCGTTTCAACCTTGCTGTACTTCTTATGAATTTTTTCCTCGTCAAATTTCGGCGCGCCTTCCCTGCCAATGTCACTCTTGGTTCTCATTATCTTAATTCCGTAAATGATGACAACAATGCAGCCAAGCAGTGCAAGTACAAGCTTTATCATTGCTTCATTTGTGGTGAAGATGCTGCTGACTGAATCAGGAAGTAGGGAAATGGCAGCGGTTACGCCGCCGTAAGCGACAAGGATGTATATCATATCCATAAAGCCGGCGCCGACACCGATGGCAATAGCGTTGTCGAACTCTTTCTTCAACCCGCGCTCTATTATTGCAAAATATGTGGGTCCCAATGGAGGCATCGACAATGCAAAACCAATTACAAACCCCGCTAAGAAACCTATCAAATTGTTTTTATTCAAATTAGCTAAACATTGAAACATTTTCAATTTAATTGAAGGAAAGGGAATACTCTGATAAAGTGCTCTTCAGAACATTTTTAATGAACATTTAATAAGTCTTAAACCAATCAACAATTAGCGTAATCATTGTTCATTCTTAATAAAACCCGCCTGAGAGAAATTGCCCATAAAGAAATTCAGAGCAAGGGCGACGAGCAGGAATTCCCGAGTCAAGCACCGCCTGCAAAGTCATCACCACGTTTCGTGTTGGAATTCCTGCCGCCATTGATCTGAATTTCCGGCAATTTATCACCAGCGGGAAACTTTTCTTTGCCAAGCTTTCTGGCGCCTGTCCCGCAATGCTTTTATGCGGAAGTTTTTCAAAAGAAAGCGAAGTTAATCGAAACTAAAAAATTTTATTTTTTAAACCACATTGTTTTTGGACGGATGTGTTCTGATAATACGAAGACATGTTGTTAGCAGCTGTAAAAAAGATGAAGATTGTTAGAACTATCTTTGATGTTGACAAATTTTATTGTTAAGTTATAGCTAAACTTATTATGAATAAATACTATGGAAAAAAAATTCAGGAAGTATCTGGAATTAATAAAATTTATAAACTGGTAATTAATGGATATTATGAAATCTGAAAAAGAAATAATCAAAAGCCCTGTTTACTGGCTTAATCTATTTCAAAATCAACTGTTTGGGGAATTAACAGATTACATGAAAACAAATGGTTTTAATCAAAATGATATGGCTAAAAAGATGAATGTATCAAGAGGATATATTAATCAGGTCTTAAATGGTAACTTTAATTTTACTTTGAAAAAATTAATTGAGCTTTCATTAGCAATGAATAAAATTCCTTCAATATCATTCGAAGATTAAAAATGAAAATGTTAATGAGCATTCGGGGAACGGACACCATAAAAAACTTATGAAGATTAAGAAAGAATTTCACACTTTCATACCTTACTTTTCATACTTTTTTGACTTCTGAAAAGGAGTTAAAAAGATGTTCATTTCAAAACGTCAAAACGGATTTTATTACTTGTTCATTAATGATGAACTTACCGGAAAACGAAAGATGGTTTCCTGTCAAACAAAGTATAAACCGGAAGCTTTAAAATTCTTATCTGAATTTAAAAATAAATCTCAAAGTTTGTTGAAACAAAATTCCAATGTGGTTTACTACATTGAGGATTTGAAAAGAGAAATTTTAAAATACACTTCTGACAATCTGCTTAAATCCGGAGTAAGCATTAATTATGTTAAGGAGATTGCCGGACATTCACCATTCAAACAACAATGAATTATATACATATTGTAACTAAAGATTTAAGGGAGGCTATAGATAAAATCAATTATATAGAAAAATAAATTTCTAATAATTAATTAATACGATTCTACTTGATTAGAATAAATATATCATTAAGGAATGAAACAATAAAAAAAGTGACTTTAGGAGTCGCGTTTTTTTATAAATTTCTATTTATTATGTTTAAGAATTGATTCCGTGTTGGTCAATTAATTGTTGCAAACCCTTAGCCCCTAGTCTTGTCTGTTTAACACTCAATATGTCTCCAGGAGTAGGTGTTTTTATAGGTTTATTTCTTTTATAGGGAATAATTGTTAATATAGTTCTGCCATCAATAGTTTTTTTCATAGCGATTCCGTGGGTTCTTTTATTATGTTCTATCCAACCATCAAGAGTTAATAATCTGATAAGTTGCTCTCCCGTAATTTCAGGCAGTTTTGGCACTAAGCTGGTTGCAATAAAGGTTGTGCATAGCGTCTAGAATATTCATTGAGTCTAACAGGCTTAGATTCAACATACTCTGGAATTACATCATTACGTATTTCAATACTGTTTTCTTTAAAGAAGGCTAGTCTTTCGCCTGTTTCTTCCAAAGAATTTAAGTGTAAAAGTATTAAATCTTGTATTTCTCTTGCGACCTCATCAAAGCTGTCACCAAAGGTTGATGTCCCAAGTTCATTACATCTAGCAATCCAACTATTTTCATTATCCAACTCATTAAATATAGTGATTGTTAGTAAAATATATGGGATTGTGTTCATAAATGTAAGTTTTAGTTTCAGCAGTTAATAACTAAAGAATATTGATATAAATTCTTTAATAAAGCTTGTAGTTCGGAATAGGAAAAACTAGATTAAGTAATTTTGTTTATATGTTCCGGAAGAATTTGCCGTAAGTTAATTGTTAAAACTAAACTAAGAATTTTTAGTATAAATTCCAACACCGATGGAGATGACAAATTTTTAGCAGAAAT
>JAWXBH010000255.1:0-8173 GCA_034439935.1 bacterium | reverse complement strand
GAATATAAAACTGCAATTATAAGATATCTGCTTATGAAAGCAATTGCCACAAGCGGGACAATGAG
The DNA here is from genome assembly GCA_034439935.1 of bacterium. Classification (GTDB taxonomy): domain Bacteria; phylum Bacteroidota; class Ignavibacteria; order Tepidaquicellales; family Tepidaquicellaceae; genus JAGPCH01. Next base: position 8,108 of record JAWXBH010000255.1, on the reverse strand, counting down.
AAGATTAATATATCTTATATTTAAGTTTAGCTCATTGTTTATGTCATCTTTGCTGAAAAGTTTTGAAATTATTGGTACAGAATATGTTGAAAGTGATAAGAAAATAAAACCAAAATAATTTAATGAAACCGCAATTGTACTCTGGTATATCCCATTATAATAAATGCCAAAATCCGATATGATTGTTTTTCTTATTATTAATAGTGTTAACTGAAATAATCCTCCGGAAACAAGAAAAACAAATGATACTTTTATTAATTTTACTAAAAATTCTTTTTCTATTTTTAGATTAAAACTCTTGAACGAAAAAATATCCAATTTGATCACAAAATATATGCTTAGAAAAACATACACAATATTTATGGAAAGGATGCCCACAAGCCCACCCAATAGACCGAATAAAATTGTTCCTAAAACAATTACAAATATACCAAAAATGTTGGCAAATATATTAAGTTTAACATAAAGGTTAATTCTATCTAAACTCCTGAAAAAACCTTCAAACAAGGAATTGAAGATTACAAAAGGCATCAATATAGCAATAATCTTCACATAAAGAGTAAAGTCTTCACTGCTGAACAGCTGAACTGAGATCCAGTTTGCAAAGAAAAAAATAAAAATTGCGGCGATAATAGTTGGAGCAATTACAAGATTTAATGAATTATTAAATAATACTTTTAGCTCATTGCTCTGATAGAGGTCTTTTTCTGCCACATACTTAGATAAGCCGTTTGGTATTCCAAGAGGTACTACGAAATTAAGTAGGTTTATAAAACTTGTGAGCTGTGAAACTATTCCAATTCCTGCTACACCAAGATAAATTGCAAAAATTTTATTTTTGAGAAACGAACAGGCAAATACAATAACTGTTGAAACAGAAATTTGTGAAGATGCTTTAAATATATTTTTGATAAGACGAAAATTTATAAATTTTAAATCAAGTCTTGATTTGTTTATACCAAAGACTGTACGAAAGAGCAATTAATATCCAAAGAACATAATTTATTGCGCCAAGAGTAGTAAAGTAAGGTTCAAATATGAAAGCGACAATCATTGCAATAAAACTAAGTTGTAAACCATAAATGTATTTAAACATTATTGGTTCAGAATTTTTTCTAAGTTTAAAAGAATAGTATAGTGCTTTAAAATAAAAACTAAAAAAAAGGATAAATCCAATCAACCCGAATTCAAGAAGTATCAGAAGGTATGTATTATGTGAATGTGTGACAACAACAAAATATACAGGTATTACACTATTCATAAGATCACGGAAAGCATCATATCCGTAACCAACCAATAAATTTTCCTTGATCAAAAGATATGAGGCTAACCAAGCCTGAACTCTGCCCAAAGTTGAAATATCAGTTTTGAAATTTATTACAGTTGCTGCTCTTTCCATAATAACATCAGAAAAAGCAGCTAATAATAATATTGCAACAATACCAATTGGTAAAATGTATTTAGGTTTTCTTAATATGAATATACTTAATCCGATTATTGTAGCTATCCAAACTCCTCTGGTTTGTGTAAGAAATAATCCCATAAAATTTACAATAAGAGAAACAATGTAAAATTTACGGTTTGAATCTTTCTTTGAGTATACAATAAAGCAAAGATTAAAAAAAAAAATTATCATTATATATGCAGCAAAAAGATTGTAATGATCCCAAACGGAAGATAATCGAAGCTTGAAGTTAAAACCTGAATCAATTATTACATATATTGAGATGAGCGAAAGAAACATACCCGAAATAAAAAATATATGAAACATTCTTTTCAAATAATTTTCGGTAAGTTTTAGATTAGTAAATACCATGAAAATGCAAAAAGGTGCAAGAATCATAATCATAAAATGAAAGATGGAATCTGTAAAGTGAATACTGTTAAATACCTGAAATATTCCCCAGAACAGGAGTAAAAACCATGTAAGGGAATTATAAATGGTCAAATCAACGAATGAGTTTTGAGCACTAAAAAGAAGGAATATTATTCCCAGAAGAACAAAATATGTACCAAGAATAATTCTTGAATCAAAAGTAATTAATGGAATTGAAAACAGAAAGAGGATGCTAAGATTAATTGGCTGGCTTAACAAACTCAAATTTTCTTGTATACCTGTCTTGTTTAACATTAAACATCCAAGGGTTTTCTAAAATGAGTTTTTAAAAAGAAGTAGGCGTAGGAAATGAAAAAAGCAGCAAATGTGAAACCTGCTACTATATATAATCTTTTTGGCTTTGCTTTTTTATCAGGTACATTAGGATTGTCAATGACTAAAATAGTCGGTGTTTCTTTATTTTCTTCTATTCTTGATTGTTCAAGCATTGGAATTATTGTAACTAGAATTTTATTCTGTATCTCTACTTCTCTTCTCAATCGGAAATAGTTCATGATTACACCAGGACTTCCTTTTAGATTCAGTGAGTTACTTGTATAATCAGAATTAATCATTTCTAATTGAACTTTTTTCAAAGCTGCTATCTTTTCCAACTGCGTTTTGATTTCAGGCTGATCTTCTGATAATATCTTTCTTAATACATCTAACTTTACTTCCTCGGACTTAATTTCTGATTCGATTTCAAATGATCCCTTAGTTGATAACTGAACCTGCAAATCCGGCGCGATACCATATTTATCCTGATAAGATTTCAAACTGTCTTCTGCCCTAGTAAGATCTTGCTTTACTAGATCATGTCTACCCTGAATAAATAATCTGTTATTTTTTGCATTCTCAATATTTAACTCAATATTCTTTTTATTAAGCTCATATATAAGATAATCCGTCATCTCTTTTGCCTTATTGGGATCCGGATCGTATGTTCCTATGGACATAGTACCTGCAACTTTATCCTTGGAGATAACTACAATATTTTCTCTAAAATACTTAACCGCATCATACATAAATTTGAAATTCTCTTCTTCAATAATATTAAATTTAACTATCGCCCCTTCTACAACCTCTCTACTCATAACAATTATTTCAAACAAGGCAAGTTCCTGTGCAGAATTGCCACTCCCGGATGCCATATCACCAAAATCACCTAAATCTGAAAGACCTGTTGAACTTAATAAACCGCCGAGCATTGATGATTTTGATGATGCTGCTTTAACAACTCCAGTTGAAAGGAATAATGGTTTTATAATGAAGAAAGCTAATAGAATCGAAATTATCATGCTACAAAGAGTTACTAACGCAATCTTTTTCCAATTCTTGCTAAACAGGTCTACGTAACCTCTTAAGTTATATACTTTCTTTTCTTCCATTCTACTATTTCTGTTTAATTAATATATATGTCGTCAATACACCCAATATTACTCCAGCTATCTGTGCTATTATAGATATCGTCTGACTAAATGACTGTTCAACTTCTTTTGGCACATAGACAAAATCTCCGGTCTGCACTTCCGTTTCATCCGGTCTGAACCAACCACGTGAATTAAATTTAATTATTCTTGCATTACTTTCATCTGCTGCAAGCGAATATCCACCGGCCTGATCAATATAGTATTGATAATTTTCACCTTTCTTAAATGGAACATATCCTTCCTGTCCAACCTGTCCAAATACATAAACTATATTTTTATTGTCATTTATGTAGATAACATCTTTTCCTTCAAGCAAGACATTTTGAGATTCGTCATTCCTTTTGAACAGTTTCTCAAAATCTATAATCACTCTGTTTCTTTTTGATTTAATATCATTTGTAAAATTTACCCTGTCAATGTCTGTAATAAGTAAATCGTTCGCACGAGTGTTAATCAAAACTTCCGCTGTATCCTTTGCAGTATATTCCGCATCATAATTTCTAAATAGTATACTCAAAGGAAGATACGCTTTATCCTTAAATCCTCCTGCCATCTCAACAACGTCTTTAAGTTTTGTGTTTTTAAAAGAAATTGGATAATAACCAGGTCTTACTACTTCACCAAGCACCAGCACAGATAAATTTTTCTGATAATTGATCTTATATTTTACAAACAATCTGTCATAATTCTCGATCTGAAAATCCTTATGATCGTCAAAAGATAGATTTATTAGCTCAAAATTATCATTATTGCCGTTAGCACGGTACAGGAATATACTGTCAGGTTCTGCATTTACATCGAAACCTCTTGCTATTCCTATAACAGTCTGAAGATCATCACCGTCCACATGCTCATAAGAACCTGCAAGCTGAACAGCTCCTCCTATATTTACAAAATTATTCTCTAACTGAATGTAAGGAATTTTTAGCAAGTCACCCTCAAGAAAGAACGGATTATGATCATCATTATTAGTCAAAAAGTATTTATATACATCAACATGCTTTACAGTACCATCTTTGCGAAACAATTCAATATTTCTTAAAGAGATCTGGGTATTGAAAAATTCTCTCTCATTTGTCTTTTCATAAAATACTCTTGAAGTATTTAATGTATCAAAAATAAGAAGTTTTAATATCTCTGATACTCTGGTTACCGGAGAAACTTCAAATGTACCCTGCGTTAAACCTGAAACTTTAACAAGAAATGTTCTCGGTGAATTTAATGTAAAGCTTACATCGCTTGAGTAATATCTTTTCTTCACAGCACTTACTACCCTCTCCTTCGCGACCTCCAACGTCAAACCATTCACATCAACTTCCCCAACTGTAGGTATTACAACTGTTCCTTCAGGCGACACAACCACCGGTATCTGCTGATTCACATATCCATACAGACCTATCGTAAATAGATCATTAGGACCAACAATATATTTTCTACTATCAATCGCACCTTCTATCGGCACTGACTTTGTCGTGAAAGTATTTTGACCCTGTATCTGATTGAACAAATCCGGAGCATCTGCATTTATACCGGTTTTTGTAGTACCACTATTTGATTTATTCAGGATCTTACTCATCGGATCGTCCTCAAGTTCTCTTTCCTTGCTCTTAAATTGTGAATAGGCATCAGAACAGATCAGGAAAAGTATTAATAATATTATTAGCTTTGCATTCTTCATTTTACAATCCAAATTGTTTGTTGGTTTCTTCTAAAATTTTATTTGTTTCATCTGTTACTGTTGTTTCACAATATATTCTCAACAACGGTTCGGTTCCCGATGCCCTTATTATTATCCATCCGTTGTCAAAGAAAAATTTAAATCCGTCAAGAACATCAATTGATTCTATTTTCTTTCCGCCAATGATATCACCAACTTTCAACCCTTTACAGACTTCAAGCGTCTTCAATTTCTTCTCTTCTGTTGTACGCACATCATTTCTTTTATAGAAGTATTGCCCGAATTCATCATCAAGTTCTTTCTTCAGCTCGGAAATGCTCTTCCCATATTCAGCCATCAGCTCCATATAAAGCATCCCGTTATAAATTCCGTCTCTCTCCGGCAAATGACCTTTGATACCTATGCCGCCGCTTTCTTCAGCTCCTATCATAACATCATCGCTTATCATTATCTTCGATATATGCTTGAATCCGATGGGCACTGTTACAAGCTCAATACCATTCTTCTCACAGTATCTTTTTATAAGATCACTCGTTGAAAATCCTCTTACTACTTTGCCGGTCATCTTCTTTTTCTCAAATAAATATTTCAATAATAGTGCAAATGTTTTCTGAGCATCAAGAAAATCACCCTTCTCGTCAATGATCGCTATCCTGTCCGCATCACCGTCTGTAACGATTCCAATGTTATATGAACCATTCTTTATATCATCACATATCTCGCCGAGATTTTTTTGAACAGGTTCCGGAGCGCTATTTCCGAATGAAGGATTTACCTCGCCGTGAAGCTGTGTTATTTCAACAAACTTGTTAATAATATTCTGACCTGCGCCGTACATCGCATCATAGATAACCTTTGGTTTTGCTTTGTTAATTTTTGCTATGTCAATTTTATTCTTCAGGTAATCATGGTAATATTCACGCCCGTCAATGTACTCGATCGATCCGGTTTTGAGAAGCTCATCAAAGCTTTTACTGCTAATGACTTCATTAATGCTTTTTAATTCGGTTTCGATCTTTACGATCTCATCGGGATCCATTGATCCGCCGAATTCATCTTTTAATTTATAGCCGTTATATACCGCCGGATTATGTGAAGCTGTGATCATTACTCCAAGCGCGCAGTTCTTGTCACGCGAAAGTAATGATATGGTTGGTGTTGTTACAAAGGTGTTTGTCAGAAGGACTTTGATACCCTGGTTTGCTATCACTGCTGCGGCAGCTTCCGCAAATTCCTTTGACAGGAATCTTGTGTCATAGCCGACGACGATTCCGTTCTTTATTTTAGGATGGTTCTTAAAAACTATAGCAGTGGCTAATGCAACTCTCTTAACGTTATCAAAGGTATATGTATCAGCGATTATCGCTCTCCAGCCATCAGTACCGAATTTCACGGGTTCTGCTTTACTCATTAAATTGTTTTAATTAATAAATATCGTAAAACTTTTTCTAAGCGCTATCCCCCGGTTTGTTTTTCTGAACCCAGTCCTTTACGTAGTTTATTGTTTCAAATGTTGGTGTTCCGGGTGTGAACAGTTCGCCTACTCCCAGAGTCTTAAGCTCTTCGATATCCTGCTTCGGTATTATTCCGCCTCCGAATAAAAGCACATCCGTCAGTCCTTTGTCATTCATTAATTTCTTTACCTTTGGGAATACAGTCATGTGAGCGCCGCTCAGTATGCTGATGCCAATGGCGTCAACATCTTCCTGTAACGCAGCTTCAACTATTGTTTCAGGTGTTTGCCTTAGCCCTGTATAAATTACTTCGATCCCCGAATCCCTGAAAGCCGCCGCAATTACCTTTGCGCCTCTGTCGTGTCCGTCGAGACCCACCTTACCGATGAGAACTCTGATCTTCTTTTCCTTGCTGTTATCATTTGACATAAGTTATCAAACTAACCTAAATACAGATTTACTTCAAGGGATTTTATCTTTCCTCTATTCTTTCATTCACATTCGTCCAAAAAAAGCAAAAACTTGCCACGAATTTCACGAAAGATCACGAATTAAAAATATTGTCCCTGATTTTAAAAACAGAATTAACATAAATTTATTTGGACATATATATGTCTTCAAGGCTATTTAAATGTTGATTTTAAAAATTAGATATTGGTGCAAAAATATTATTAAAACAGATAGAATTTAAAATTATTTAAATTTTTCAAAAACATTTTGGACGGCAATGTCTTTCATCATTCTTAGCGGGTTTTTATATTACGCCGATAAAAATGAAGGTGTCATGTAAAGAGATGTGAGTGTCTTGCAAAGAACATAGAAGATCTTTGTGAAATATATTTCAGTAAAATGGGGAAAATTTTTGTTTCACGAATGGAAATTGCCTGAGAAGGAAGAAACATTGAACATTCATAATTAATAATTGATCATTGATCATTGATCTTCCTGCTGCCCGGTTTTGTAACGGGAATTTTCGACAGCCATTCAGGTATCTCACCTTCACTGAATTTTATAACATCAACTTTGGCTAATGAATACTGCTCTGTCCCGAAATCCACTTTACCATTACTCCTGTCAATTATAAATCCAACTCCGCAAAGATTTGCATTATGAGACTTCACAACTTCAATCACTTCAAATACGCTTCCACCGGTGGTAACTACATCTTCACATACAAGTACATTCTCCCCTTCACTAATCTCAAATCCCCTCCGCAATTTCATTTCACCGTTCTCTCTTTCACTGAAGATGCTTCTTGCATTCAATTGCCTCCCAACCTCCGTTCCAAACACGATGCCACCTACGGCGGGAGTTATCACGACATCGATCTTCTTATCCCCGAACTTATCCGCAATCATTGAAGCGAACAAAATATTGTATTCGGGATACTGCAAAACTTTCGCACACTGAAAATAATGCGGGCTGTGAAAGCCGGAAGTAAGCACAAAATGCCCCTCCAGCATCGCCCCCGTTTTCTTGAATATCTCAATCACTTTGTCTTTCGTCATAACAATTATTTTAATTAACTTAATAACGAATAATCCTACAAACTTTATAAACTTTCAACTTTATCAACTTTCAACTTTCAACTTTCAACTTTCAACTTTCAACTTTCAACTTTCAACTTTCAACTTTCAACTTTCAACTTTCAACTTTCAACTTTCAACTTT
>JAWXBH010000254.1:0-5857 GCA_034439935.1 bacterium | reverse complement strand
TACCGGCATACCGGGGCGATTTGGATTTCCCTTGCCCATCGGTTTATTATCGGCAACAGAAGGAGTGAGCTTTATTTTTTCTTCAAATCTTGCTTTCAGTTTCATTCTTGCTTCAACAATACGTTTTGATTTTTCTGATTCTTCCATGGGTTTGAAATTAATGTTGTTGAATAAAACCTGCCTGTTATTAAAATTATTATTTCACGCTACCTTTATAATCAGCGATTAAAATTATCAATATTTCTATTACAAATACTATTAAAATGATTTTATCTGCCAATAGAAGAATGCTACCATAATTTAAAAGGATATGTTCAGAAGTCTCTAAACCAATCGTTATGGAATTGAGAACTATTAATCCGATAATTGTATTTTGAACAACATTACTTTCAATAAATTGTCTAAGTGGTTCTTTTTTGTAAAGAAACATACATACAATATTTAATTAAATAAATACTTATTAGAACTGTCACTCCAATAATAAAATTAGATTCTTCGAAACTAAAAAAATAGGTTACGAATCTATGTAAAATTATTTGTAATGGTACTACTTAGAAATATGAAGGTTTAAATATTTTGCATTTAGTAAACCAGGGTTTGATATTTCTCTCCAAATGGGGTAATGAAGGAAATTTTCTTATATGTTAATTCGAAGATAAACTAAATTAAATTTTATAAGCTGAAGCATTTCACATCTTTCACAACTGGATTTTTCAAATATTCGTTAATATAAATCAATTATCAGGCTTATCCGTTTTTTCTTTATCTTTTATCAATGAAAATAAAATTGATGAACCAATGACAGCAATAATTATTACAAGTGACCAGCTGATAGGGAATTTACCTCCGAAAGCTTCGTTTAACCACGCCATTTTCAATCCAACAAAAATTAAAACAATTCCAAGACCATACTTGAGATATTTAAATTTGTGAATAACTCCGGCTAACATAAAATACATTGCACGCAATCCAAGGATAGCAAATACATTTGAAGTAAATACGATCAATGGTTCCTTTGTAATTGCAAAAATTGCAGGAACTGAATCAATAGCGAAAATTATATCTGATACTTCTATAAAAAGCAGAGCTACCATTAAAGGAGTAGCATAAAGCAATCCTTCTTTGCGTATAAAAAATTTTTGTCCATGAAATGTTGGAGTAACCCGAAAGAATTTTCTGAATAATTTTATAATCGGATTCTTTTCAGGATCTATATTTTTAGCAGGAACAAATATAATCTTTAATCCGGTAAATATAAGAAATATGCCAAAGAAAATTACTATCCATTGATATTGAAGCAAAACCGAACCCATTGCAATAAATATTATCCGGAATATTAAAGCTCCCAGAATTCCAAAAAATAAAACTCTATGCTGATATTTTAGCGGAATAGCGAAGAAACCAAAAACAATAACAAACACAAATATATTGTCAACAGCTAAAGTTTTTTCAACAATAAACCCGGTCAGAAATTCTAATCCAACTTGTTTTGAAGCTGCAACACTGTCAAAACCGGGAATAGCCAGTAATCTCGGATCTGTTTCAAATTTCCATCCTGCATATTTGTAGAAAAGAAAATTGAATAAAAGAGCTAAAGAAATCCAGATAATACTCCAGGTTAGCGATTCTTTAAATGTTACTTCATGTGCATCCCTGTGAAAAATACCTAAGTCTATTGCAAGCATAAACAGAACAAATGCAGTAAAACCGGCATAAAAAAGCCAGTAATCTGCAAACGGAAATAAAACAATACTCTCCATATTTTTTAAATTTATTTTTAAAGCCTTATAAGATTCATTCTAAATTAAATGAAAATATATACAAAATGCAAAATACTGCACAATTATGAAAATCATAAATAATTGAGTTTTAAATGTACTATGTACATAATAACTAAGTAAAAATGGAATTGAATGGGCTATGGAGGATACATAGCAGAAACTTTGGGGGACTACTATAGTATCCAGAGTCACCATATAATCCCCAACCAATACTTGCAACTACAAAACATTGTCGCAACAATCACTATTAATAGTTAACCAGCCGCTAATTTGTTTAGTAATCTATGAAAAAAACCCGGTGCAATACGGGATGCTGCTTTCAGCACCTTCGCCTGACCAATTATTGTTTCGTAGTGATTATTTTTTATGGCTTTAAGCGTTGCCTCCGCGACTACTGAGGAAGGAACTCCCCGTTCTGACTGTTTGCGTGCCTCTGCTTCGCGATGAAGTTCTGTTTTTACAATCGGTGGGGCAATCTCGAATACGTGAACATTTGTTTCGGCTAACTGAGAACGCATTGAAATTGAAAAAGAATGAAGTCCCGCTTTGGTTGCGCAATAGACCGGTAAAATTTTCAGCGGTATAAATGCTAAGCCGGATGTTACATTGACGATGGCGCACTCTTTCTTCTGCTGCAAGAAGTGTGGAATGAAAAGTGCAGACAAGTGAATGCCGGCAGTCAAATTTATTTCAATTTCACTTTCTTCATCATACAAATTAGGCGCACCTGTCAGAAAATTAGTTTCTTTCTGGACTCCGGCATTGTTGAAGAGCATGTTGATGTCGGGAAATTCAGCGGTCGCCCAATGGTACAAATCTTCGCATTCTGATTTCTTCGCAACATTACAGACACGTGTGTGAAGTTGTGAATATTTCTGTTTCGCTTCAAGCAATTTGCTTTCTCGGCGTCCACAAATAAGTACCTCATTTCCGGCTTTGATAAAAGCTACAGCTATTGCAAAGCCAATGCCTGTGCCACCTCCGGTGATAAGAATAGTATTTTTAGTAGTTTGCATGTTTTTAATATAGAAACACTTTGTCTATGAAAATGTTTTGGTTTGTCTGCAGATATCCGTGATTGCTTTCAATAATTCCGATGACAGAAGAAGTCTTCTTCGGCATATCTGTTTTGCCAATAATCACAGCTAACGTTCTACGGCTAACCGAATGGCGGGATTTTTAGCACAATCCCGAAATTTCGGGATGAAAAACTAAACTTCCATAAACACTTAACTGACTTTGGAACACAAAGCTCCGCCTTTTGAGTAAGTGCGTTATAGCCGGTGCTTTTTGTCATTGTAGTTGTTTTATATTTGCGAGAACAAAGTTGTCAAAAGATTTTGGTTCTTGCCCTGTAATATTTTTTACGCAGTCTGTTGTCTTTGGTGTTTTTTGAAATCTTGGAAAGTAATGCAACATAATCATCACTAAGATAAGCATTGAAGGCATGTTTTCTTTTCGCTTTGCAAAAAAGAATTGCAATAAATTAGGTGAAATAAAATTTATTGTCTTTCCAATTCCACTACTAATTTTTTCAGCCATTTCAGTAAAGGTTAAGATTTCGTTGTTGGTTAATTCATAACTTTTATTAATATGGTTTTGCGGTTCGGTTAACACTTTTGCTGCTACAGCACCAATATCTTCTACGTCTATTATTGTGAATTTGGCTTGTCCAGCCGGCAAATAAATTCTTTGATGATTTACTAAGTCATTGCGTAAAGTTGTGGTGAAGTTTTGCATAAAGTAGGCAGGTCGTAAGAAGGTATATGGAATCTTACTTTCTACGATAAGTTTTTCAATTTTATGATGGGGTATAATTTTGCTCTTCTCTACACCTTGCACAGATAAAAACACAATGTGTTTTACAGAAGATAGCTTTGCTATTTCAATGAGTGGTGCAAAATATTTATTAACATCTGAAATCTGTGGTGGTCGAAGCAAAAAAAGCAGGTCAATGTTTTGGAGGGCAGACACAAAGGTATCACTACTGGTAAAGTCAAATTTGATTTTCTTAATGTTGAAATCTGTTAGTTTCTCATTGTCAATTTCTGTGTCTCTGACGCCCGAAAATATCTCTAATTGATGGTTAAGTTTTTTTAAAGCAGATATTACTTCAATTCCAACATTTCCTGTTGCACCTGTAACTAAAACTTTTATCATATTATTTATGACAGAATATTTCTACGACACAAAGCTCAAAACTTCCACGTCACCTGCCATATTCGCCAATACATTTTTGTTCTTGTATATTTTACAATTCGTGATTTATATATTTTCGCTTTCCAAAACAGTCACACTTTTTCCAAGTGTTTTAAACCTGACTCCATTATTTTGCTCAACAGTAATTGTAATATATCCTGTTTTGCTTGTATTAAAATCTCTTACGATTCCGGATTTACCGATATGAGTACCGTCAATGACTTTACATTTGTCACCGTCTTTTAAATTTTTAATAGAATTTGATTTCATTTTTTTCCTTTTTAATGCCTGCTCTGTTTGAAAGTGTCGCCATACAATGACAGCTAACGTTTTGCAGCTTGGAGAATGGGGCTTTCGGAGCACCAACCTTTCCACCTACGACTAATGTTTGTTAATTGTTTTAATGTTCATATTCGCACTTCGCCACGCTTTTGGTAAGATGTTTCTTAGCAACAAAAATGCTCATTTTATCAGCTCGCATTACGCTTATACAATGTTGTAGCCGGTTTGATATTATTGATATTCCGGATTTTCAAATCCCCAGCGTGAACCTTCATCCCAATCAAGCCTCGAATTTCCATAATTAGGGTATCCGTTATTTGCTTTTAACATCGAGGCTAAATGAAGCAAATTGTAGGTCATAAAGGTGGTGTTTCGATTTGTGAAATCGCTTTCAAAACCAACCGGATGTTCTAATTCTTTTCCTTTCCATTCTTTATCACCATAACTTGGTCCGGGTCCAACTTCTCCTATCCAACCACAATCAGCCTGAGGTGGAATTGAGTAGCCGATATGCTGAAGAGAATACAGGATTCCCATAGCACAATGTTTCACTCCGTCCTCATTGCCGGTTACTATACATCCACCCGCTTTACCATAAAACAGGTATTGACCTTTATCATTGGTCATTGAACTCATTGCGTAGAGTCTTTCAATTAACTTTTGGGCAACTGATGACTTCTCGCCAAGCCAGATTGGTGTTCCAACAATTAAGATATCTGCCTCTATAATTCTTTTGAACAACAGAGGCCATTCGTCCTTATCCCAATTATGTTCCGTCATATCCGGATACACCCCGCTAGCTACCTCATAATCTATTAATCGAATGGTATCGATCTCGACTTTTTCTTTAGTCATAATGCGTTGTGATAAATCCATCAATGATGCCGTATGACTAATCTCCGGTGTTTTTTTAAGTGTGCAGTTTACATACACTGCTTTCAAATTACTAAAGTCTGGATTTTTCATATTATGTTATTTTTTAAATTGGCAGATAACGTGTTGCGGCTTAGGCGATGTGGCAGTGCCGGAAAAGCCATAAAGGTCTAGCCGGAGCTCTTTAGTATTATTTCTACTTTCATTTTTTGATTAATATTATTGAAACGTTCCTATGGTTTGATCAAGACAAAGAGCAAGAACATCAGCCACGAATTTCACAAATTAAACACGAATTATTTTATGTTTGAGAAAAAAGTTATTTTGAAATTCGTGATCATTCGTGTAATTAGTGTCAAAGCTTTTTGCGATAGACAAAGAGCAAGAACATCAGCCATGAATTTCACAAATTAAACACGAGTTATTTTATATTTGAGAAGAAAGTTATTTTGAAATTCGTGATCATTCGTGTAATTAGTATCAAAGCTTTTTGAAGATAGAGAAAGAGCAAGAACATCAGCCATGAATTTCACAAATTAAACACGAATTATTTTATGTTTGAGAAGAAAGTTATTTTGAAATTCGTGATCATTCGTGTAATTAGTGGCAAAGCTTTTTGAAGATAGACAAAGAGCAAGAACATCAGCCATGAATTTCACAAATTAAACACGAATTATTTTATGTTTGAGAAAAAAGTTATTTTGAAATTCGTGATCATTCGT
>JAWXBH010000253.1:0-10812 GCA_034439935.1 bacterium | reverse complement strand
CGTCAAACGTCAAACGTCAAACGTCAAACGTCAAACGTCAAACGTCAAACGTCAAACGTCAAACGTCAAACGTCAAACGTCAAACGTCAAACGTCAAACCTCAAACGTCAAACGTCAAACGTCAAACGTCAAACGTCAAACGTCAAACGTCAAACGTCAAACGTCAAACGTCAAATGTGAAAAGTCAATAACCGGAATGTTTTGTTTTAGCAATTACACACTTCATTTTTTTCGCCGTTGTTGGTGTTCCGAAATGTTTTGTGATCTTTTGGAGAAAGGGCATATTTATTCAAACATTCAGTCACCAACAACATATGGTTATTCGAAATGGAAATTATGGATCAAGTGTGTCTGTTGTTAACGGCGGGAAGAATCAACCTTAGTAGAAAAAAAAGCATAAAAATATTTTACCTTGTTACCCTTATTATCAAATCGTGAAAATAGAATATAATAATCTGTATACTCATTTTATCTTTTCTACATTGCATCGGCAACCGCTATCATCGGAAGATTACATTTGCCAGAAGAATACGAACCGTTTTTAAAATTTTATCAAAAACTTTAAGGCCATAGAAAATAAGGTAATAAGGTTAAGGTGAGTGGTAGTTTAAATTTTCTACTAAGGTTAAAAACTTTTTTTCCCTCCGTTGGCGTTTCAAAAAAATTTTAGATTAGTTCTTTGAAAGTATGGAATCTTACTCTAAAATGATTCAAAAAATTGATATCAACCTTAGCAGAAAATGGAAGCATAAAAATATTTTACCTTATTACCATATTACCCTGTCTCCGTTGTGTCTCCCGCAAATGTTATATCTAATTTAACGAACTCCTCAACTGCGGTGACGGGAATATACTTTCAACTTTACAAACTTTCAACTTTCAACTCAGAATAGGGGGTGCCCCGCTTCCGCGGGAATGACAAAGGTTTGCAAAAGTGCTCTCCGCTGTGTCCACGCAATGAAATATTTATAACTTCATAACTAAACAATCGCGGGAGACACAGCGGGAACGATAGTTCAATTATCAATGATCAATGATCAATTATCAATTATCAATTATCAATTATCAATTATCAATTATCAATATTCCAATATGCTCTGAAACATGGAAAGTTCAAGTGATAACAAGAACAGAACTATTGTAAAAATGGACAGAATTTAATAGAATATTGACTGAATATTCTTAAATGTGGTCAGAACAATTTTGAATGTGGTCAGAACAATTTTAAATGTGGTCAGAACAATTTTAAAGGTGATCAGAACAATCTTAAAGGTGGTCAAAATATTTTTAAAGGTGGACAAAACATTTTTAATCGTGCGCAGAAATTTTTTTAACAAACACTGAAATAAGCTGTAATCTTTTTAAATTGATCGGTGTTAGGATTTTCAGCCGGAAAATATTACTTAACTAAAAATCATTTTAATAATAATTTAGTACTGACTTTCAAAGCCCAACTGCCCGAAATTAAATAATTTTGTATTGATTAATAGAAATAAAATAATCATTATTGAAGAAATTTTTCCGGAGGATAATGATAGTAACGTTTACAATGTTAAGTCATTCTAAAAAAGTAAACTAAACCCACATATGAAATCTTTAAAATTAAAAGCAATCCTGCTTGCATTAATAGGTTTAATTGCAATTCAGGACGGATATACGCAGGGAACCGGAAACAAATATGCCGGAGAATTTTTATACATAGGAGTTGGCGGAAGACCTAAAGGAATGGGCGGGGCTTATGTCGCTCTGGTCAATGATGTCACCGCAGGTTACTGGAATCCCGGTTCACTCTCCAAGATCAACTACCCACAGTTCTCACTAATGCATGACGCACAATTCGGTAACTTAGTAAATTATGATTACGGTTCGGTTGGAATTCCTTTTGGAAAAAATTCTTCTTTAGGAGTAAGTCTTATACGTCTTGGCGTTGATGATATCGCAGATACACGAAATGCTTTGATCGATCTTAACGGAAACGGAATTCTTGATCCCGGCACAGGTGAGAGACTTGACGAATCCAGAATTACTTACTTCAATACTTCAGACTACGCGGTTTACCTTACATACTCTAAGCAGCAATCAGAAAAATTCTCATACGGAGCAAATTTAAAGATCATCAGAAGGAACATAGCTGAAGAAGGAGCATGGGGTTTGGGCTTTGATATCGGAGCTTCCTATAATCCTTTCGGAAGATTTTTCCTCGGCGCTAACTTAATGGATGTTACAACCACTTACCTTTCATGGTCAACAGGAAAGAAGGAAGTTATCACACCGACCGCGAAGATCGGTACAGCTTACCAGATCGATTTCTTAAAAGGAACACTTACACCGGCAGTTGATTTTGATGTGAGATTTGAGAACAGAAGACAGAGTGCGAATGCTAATCTCGGTCCTGTGAGCTTTGACATGCATGCGGGTATTGAGTATTCATTTAAGAATCTTATCAGTTTAAGAACAGGATACAGCGATCTCGGAAATCTTACACTTGGTGCAGGAGTAAAACTGCCTAAGATAAACATCGATTACTCATTCTCGAAATTTGATGGGCTTGAAGAACTTGGAAACAGTCATTTAATTTCACTTACATTTACACTTGAAGAAGAAAAATTCCAGAGAAAATAAAGCATAGAATTTAGAATCATAAACCTTGTTAAATTAATTTTAACAAGGTTTTTTTATTTATGAAAACAAAATCAGGTATAGCAGTTCACGGTGGTGCGGGGACGATCCTCCGTTCAAGCATGACAACAGAGAAGGAAAATCTTTACAGAGCGGGGCTTCAAGAAGCATTGACCGCCGGGTGGAGTTTACTACGTGAAGGTAAAAGTTCAGTCGACGCAGTTCAAACTGCTGTAACCATACTCGAGAACAATCCCCTCTTCAACGCGGGTAAAGGATCTGTTTTCAATCACAACGGTAAGCACAGTATGGATGCTTCCATAATGGAGGGGGAAACCCTGAATGCCGGCGCAGTTGCTTATGTCAGCGGAGTAAAGAATCCTGTGATACTTGCAAGAAAGATAATGGACGATCCCGAGTTTGTATTTTTGTCCGGCAAGGGCGCTGAAGATTTTGCACGTGAAATGAATTTAAGATTTGAAGATGAAAAATATTTTTATGATGAATACAGATTCCGCCAGTACAAAGAAGCGCTCAAAGAAAATTCGGTTCAGCTTGATCATAGCCCGAGTATAAAAGAGAAGAAATTCGGTACGGTTGGAGCAGTCGCTTTAGATTCAGAAGGTAACCTTGCTGCTGCAACTTCAACAGGCGGTATGACGAATACAAAGTTCGGCAGGATCGGAGACACTCCGATGATAGGAGCAGGAACATACGCCAACAATAAAACCTGTGCGGTTTCCTGTACCGGCAACGGTGAATTTTTCATAAGAGCTGTTGCTGCTTATGATGTTTCAGCTTTGATGGAATACAAAAATTATACTTTAAAGGAAGCCGGTGAATATGTTGTGAATGAAAAGCTTATCAGCATTGATGGCGAAGGCGGACTGATTGCGATCGATAAGGATGGGAATATCTGCATGCCGTTCAATTCGGAAGGAATGTACAGGGCTTCAGTATCAGAAAATTCAGAAATTGAAATAAGCATATATAAATAAACTCACTTTAAACATTAAATCCAAAATGAAAAAAATAATATTTTTTGCTTTACTCACAATAGTGTTCACCAGTACGGTAAACGCGCAGTGGAACTATCCTCAGACACGGACTGTCGACAGCACTGAAACATATTTCGGTGATAAAACTGCTGATCCTTATCAGTGGATCGAGGATCTGAAGAGCGTTGAAGTGACGGACTGGTTCAAATCCCAGTCTAACTATACCGACGGCATAATTGACAAGATCCCAAACCGTGAGACTATGGTCAACGAGATGATGGAGTTTGACAAAGTTAAGCCGGTAAAATACGGAAGCATTACGGAACGTCAGGGCAAGTACTTCTTTGAAAAAAGATTACCCGGCGAAGAAGAGATGAAGCTTTATTTCAGGAACGGCATAAGCGGAGATGATATACTTTTGTTTGACCCTTTGAATTATAAGGAAGGGAAAGAGTTTTCATTAAGCTCATGGATAATCAGTGATGACGCGAAGCGGATCCTGATGGGAATTTCCGAAAGCGGAAAGGAAGTACCTGTAATAAAAATACTTGATCTTGATACTAAGACATTTTTGACGGAAGAGTTCACGGCTGCGTATTCAAACGGCTGGCTCGATAATTCCCACGACACATTTTTGTACCTAAAGCTTCAGGGTGAGGATGTACACGACATGAACACAAAGCTTAATTCAAAGATAATGATGCATACGATCGGCACACCTGCTTCAGAAGACAGGGAGCTTCTCAGTCGTGCACACGATCCGGAATTAAATATAAATCCGGAAGACTATCCTTACATATTTTGGTATTACGGCTCAGACTATATGTTCGCCGGCAAAGGAACCGTGGACAATAATATGCATTCGTTCATAGCGCCGGTCTCACAGCTCACTTCCGGAAAGATAGACTGGAAGCCGTTCTGCACACCGGAAGACAAGATCACTAACATCGTAACGAACGGGGACAACGCTTATCTGCTCACATCCAAAGATGCATCCAACTTCAAGATCCTGAAGACCTCATTAAAAGATCCTGATGTGAAAAATGCGAAGGTTGTTTTTTCAGGCGACAACATGAAAATAGAATCAATGAACTCGTCTAAAGATTTTCTTATCATTGAGCAGATCTACAACGGTGTTGAGACAAATATAAGCAAGCTAAGTTTTGCGAATGACATTGTAGAAAAGATCGACATGCCGTTAAAAGGTTCGACAACTGTTACGCCCCTGAGCACTTTCAGCAATGATTGTTATGTTTATAATACCAACTGGACAACACCTTCAAATATTTATTCACTGAATCTTGAGTCCAACAGCTTTGAGAAAGGACCGTTTAACATTGATTACAGATTTCCGAATATTGAAAACATAGTTTCCGAAGAGATCGAAGTTCCTTCACACGACGGAGTGATGGTGCCATTGTCAATAGTTTATGATAAGACAAAATTCAATAAAGACGGCAGCAACATTTGTTATCTTGACGGATACGGAGCTTACGGTTTTTCATACACTCCATACTTTTCATCAACAATGCTTCCGATGCTGAACCGCGGTGTAATTTTTGCTGTAGCACACGTAAGAGGCGGCGGAGAGAAAGGCGCCGACTGGCATACACAAGGATTGAAAACAACGAAGCCGAATACGTGGAAAGATTTTATAGCATGCGGGGATTTTCTTGTTAATAACGGATACACATCAAAGCAGAAGCTTGCCGGTACAGGTACAAGTGCGGGCGGTGTTTTAATAGGAAGAGCCATTACGGAAAGACCTGATCTTTTCAAGGTTGCCATTCCAAAAGTGGGATGTCTTAATACGGTTCGCGGGGAATTCAGTCCAAACGGACCTGTTAACATTCCCGAGTTTGGGACAGTCGCGATTGAAGAAGAATACAAAGCATTAAAAGAAATGGATGCATATCTTCATCTGATGAAAGGCGAAAAGTATCCGGCAACACTCATCACCACCGGCTTTAATGATCCGAGGGTAATATCGTGGATCCCTGCAAAGTTCGCTGCAAAGCTGCAGGACTTCAACGCGTCGGGAAATCCTGTATTGCTTGATGTTGATTATTCAACCGGACATTTCGGCGGAGAAACTATGAGCAGTTATTTCAAGAACCTGTCTGACATTTATTCATTTGTAATGTGGCAGTGCGGACATCCGGATTTCCAGCCAAAGACAAATTGATTTAAGTCAATTTTCATTAGAAGTCCTATAAGCTTGTGAAACAAAACATCCTTGTTGTACCATGTAGATGAACCTCGTATCTTTTTTGCTTCTGTTTAATATTAAGGTTATAAAACACATAAAGTTTTTAACCTTAGTAGAAAATTTAAACAACACTCATCTTAACCTTATTACCTTATTTTTTTTGCTTCTGTTTTCTATTTAGGTTAATAAAACTCATAATGTTTTTAACCTTAGTAGAAAATTTAAACAACACTCATCCTAACCTTATTACCTTATTTTTTTTGGTTCAAAGTTTTTTGATAGAATTTTAAAAACATTTCGTATTCTTCTCTAAATGTTATCTTACGATGATGGTTTGGTTGATTAAGAATATATTTACGAACTTTGTCAACATCAGATTTTGATACAGAAAATGCAGAAGATGAATCCTGCCAGGCAAATTGTGTTCTACATAATCTATTTTCATTGATGAATCTTTGTGAACTAGTTGCAACAATTGTTGCTAAATCTTCTTCTGACATTTCTGGTGAACGTTAAACAAGAAAGTGGGTATGGTCCGGATTGACATAAATGGAATATAAATGGCATCCATTATTGTTCACTATACCTGTGATATATTTTTCTATTCGTTCCCGGTTCTTTTCTTCAATCAGCGGTTGCCGATGCAATGTAGAAAAAATAAAATGAGTATACAGATTATTATATTCTATTTTCACGATTTGATAGTAAGGTAATAAGGTATATTTATATGCTTTATTTCTACTAAGGTTGATTCCAATTATCGTAATCATTTTAGCGTAAGATTTTCTTACTTACAAAAATAACTAATCTAAAATTTTTAAGTCAACATGATTGCTATTACAATCGACTACTTATTATATGAACTTTCTTATTGAAAAATCCGGGATAATTAATAATTTATTAACACTGAAAAAATATTTTCCGATAAACTTAGCTCTTCTCTTCCCAGATGATACAGAGATTAATTATTGTTTCGACGGCTTTGTGCATATCCTGAACGGACACCCACTCAAGTGTGGAATGAAATGCGTGCTCGCCTGCAAAAATATTCGGACACGGAAGTCCCATAAAGGAAAGTCGAGAGCCGTCGGTTCCGCCGCGAATTGATGACAGCTTCGGAGTTATGCCTGACCTCTTAACTGCTTCCATCGCATACTCAACGATCTTCGGATTTTCATCAAGCACCGATTTCATATTTCTGTACGACTCTTGCACTTTGAATTCAAACTTTGATCTTGAATAATCCGCGATAGTTTCCTCGCAGATACTCTTCAGAAGCTCTTCTTTTTCAATCAGACCTTCAACCGTAAAGTCCCTGATAATAAATTTCATAACAGCCGAATCAACTTCAGCTTTGACTGAAACCGGATGAACAAATCCTTCCTTATCCTGCGTAGTTTCAGGTGAAAGAGAATCCTTAGGAAGCTTAGCGATGATCTCACTGCAGATCTTAATTGCATTTTCCATCTGATCTTTTGCAAAACCCGGATGAATGTTGAAGCCCTTTATCTTTATTGTCACGGCATCGGCTGAAAACGTTTCGTCCTCAATGCTGCCAAGATCAGCTCCATCAATGGTATACCCTACATCTGCGCCAAGCTTTTTCATATCCACCTTATCAACTCCTTTTCCGACTTCTTCATCGGGCGTGAACAAGATCCTGATCTTGCCGTGCTTTACTTCCGGATGTGTCATCAGATAATTCATCGCGTCCATTATCTCAGCAACACCGGCTTTATTGTCTGCACCGAGAAGAGTGGTTCCGTCAGTTGTGATGATGTCATTGCCGATCTGATCCTTTAGCTGCGGATGTTCGCTGAATTTAATTATCTGTGTCTTATCCTTCGGAAGGATAATGTCGCCACCGGAATATTTTTCGTGAATGACGGGATTCACATCTTTTCCGGTAACATCAGGTGAAGTATCCATGTGCGAGCAGAAGCAGAGAACGGGTACGAGCTTGTTTGTATTAGAAGGTACAGTGGCATAGATAACTCCGAACTCATCAAGCATCGCATCTTTTATTCCCATTCCTTTAAGTTCATCAACTAAAACCTTCCCAAGGTCTTTCTGCTTTTCTGTGGTAGGATGTGTCAGGGATTCGTGATCAGATTGTGTATCGATCTTTACGTATTTCAGAAATCTTTCAACGCAGGTAAAATCAATGTTAGCTTTGTCCATTTATTATTTAAGTTAAATTTAGTTTTCAAAAATACACAGAAATATTTTCAATCGGTATGCATTCAATACGTTTTGAGTCTTTTGAGTTCTTTGAGTTCTTTGAGTTCTTTGAGTTCTTTGAATCCTTTGACTTCAATTGAGTTCAATTGATTCAATTACAAACTTTCATTTAAATTGAGATTGGTTCATAACTTTGGTAAGTTGAACCTAAACTTTACAAACTAATTTTATAAATGAATTACTACTACATCACCGGTACAAGCAGCGGAATTGGCAAGGCATTAGCCGAGCTTTATCTGCGGGACAAAAATAATTTTGTTTACGGGCTTTCGCGAACACAGAGCATCACACACGAAAATTACAAGCATTGTAAGATCGATCTTAACAATGTTGATGAAGTAAATAATTTTAAGTTTGAAAAATTTGATAATGCAGATTCGATCGTTCTAGTCAGCAACGCAACAATGAATTCGACCATAACTCACTTTGGCAAGCTTAATGAACAAGATATGATCCAAAGATACAACGTCGATATCGTCAGCCCTTCAATAATCATGAATCATTTTCTGAAAGCATATCAGAATTCTAATTGCAAGAGAGTTATAATGAACATAAGCTCCGGTGCAGCAAGAAGACCGATAGGATCATGGTCACTCTACTGCGCGGCAAAGGCATCGATGGCAATGTTATGCGAGGTCATTGATATTGAACAGAAACATTACTTCCCCGACAATCCCGTCAAAATATTTTCCGTTTCACCGGGCATAGTTGACACTAAAGCGCAGGATAATATCAGGAAGGCGAACCCTGAAGACTTCAGCGATCTCGGAATGTTCATAGAGTTCAAGGAAAAGAACCAGCTTGCCGATCCTAAAGATGTTGCAGAAAAATTAGCGGAGATAATTAACACTCCGGAGAAGTTTGACAAGGTCAGTCTTGATGTGAGGGAAATGTAGTGAGTGTGGTGAGTGTGGTAAGTGTGTGGAGATTGTATAGTGTTTTGAGTGTATTGAGTGAAACGATTGCCTGATTTTGTCTTGAATAACTTTTCCCATAGAAGTATTTTTAGTAAATGATAAAAACATCTACAGAACCCGCAGCAACGATCGATAGCGATTTCAATTTATTCAAAACACTTGAAACTTCTTCAGGTATTGATAACCCATATAATGTTTACCGTCAGTTAAGAGAGTATGATTCTGTATATTATATGAAATCACCAACAGGATTTCTGTCTGAAGACATCTGGATACTCACACGATATGAAGACATATCAAATGTGCTGGTGAGTAAAAAATTCGGAAGAGGAAATAAATTTGGGAAGTCTAAGATAAATTCCAAATTCTACAGCAAGCTGAGCACACTGACTCAGATGCGTCATAACTGGGTGACGTTCCTCGACCCGCCTGATCACACCCGCGTCAGAAATTTTATCAACAAAGCATTTTCTCCTCGAATGGTAATGAACATGAAACCGGTCATTACTTCGGTGGCGGAATATCTTATAGAAAAATTTGATTCAAATGAAGTTGAGCTGGTGAGCCGGTTCTCTTTTCCTTTCACAGCAATTACGGGCGCGGAAATGTTTGGTGTGCCGCGAGAAGACAGAGACATACTTGAAAAGTGGTCGATGCAGATAGTGAGGACACTGGACGTTGTGACCAATCAATTTACAAATGAAGATCTTCAGCATATTTACAAATGCGCCGATGAGATAAAGGATTATTTCGGAAAGGTCATTGATGAAAAAACAAAGAATCCGGGTGAGGATCTTATAAGCAAATTAATTACAATAAAAGATAAAGATGATCAGCTCAGCAGGGATGAAATTGTTTCAACGCTTGTGCTAATGGTAATGGACGCGTTTGAAGCTCCGAAGAATCTTATTACGAACGGACTTTATGCATTATTAAAGAATCCGGAACAATTTGAAAAGTTAAGAAATAATCCGTCACTTGCTGATGGTGCAGTTGATGAATTTTTAAGATATGACAGTCCGGCACAGTTCACAGGCAGAAGAACACACGAAGACGAGATCATTAGCGGAAAGGAAATAAAAAAAGGCATGCAGATAATATGCATACTGGGTGCGGGTAACCGAGACCCTGACAGATTTGAAAAGCCTGATGAGCTGGACATTGAAAGGAAGCGTAACATTCCCCTTTCATTCGGAGGCGGCATACATCACTGTGTGGGTGCAGGTCTTGCGAAACTTGAAGCTTCGATTGGAATAAATCTGCTGCTGGAAAGATTTCCGGAAATGAAATTGAAGGAGCAGGAATATCATTATCATGATTCACTGCATTCAAGAGGATTGACAAAGCTCGAATTAAAGTTGAGGTAGAGTTAATTTCTATCTTCAAATTTCTTCAGTAACTTTTTGGAAAACCGAACAACGGGAGAAAGTTTGTAAAGTTCATAAAGTATAAAGTTTATAAATCACATCTCTGTATGTCAAATCCCGGAATGGAAACATATTCTAAAACCCTATGAATACAAAAATTAATATCAGGGCTTTAGTCGGGTTGCGATAAAATGTTTATTGTTGGTGACCAAACATTGGCGGAATACCTCGCCTGTCATTCCCGCAATCTTTCGAGCGGGAATCCATTCACTACGTTTCACCTTAGAATAAATCACAGGAAATCTCTGACCATAGTCAGGTAAATTGTCAATTGTAAATGTGCAATGTTCAATTGTTTTTCTATAGTCGGGTTGCGATAAAATGTTTGTTGTTGGTGACCAAACATTGGCGGAATACCTCGCCTGTCATTCCCGCAATCTTTAAGCGGGAATCCATTCACT
>JAWXBH010000252.1:0-2852 GCA_034439935.1 bacterium | reverse complement strand
TTTGCCTCGCTATAAATCGTTTTTTGGGGTGCTATTGCTATTTATCGAAGTGATTTTTTAAGCAAATTTGAAAAATGGACGTTTTTTCACAACCTGACGTTTTGCAGCTACAAGAAGTTGGCGATTTCGAAGCACTAAACTTTCTGCCACCACAAAACTTGATACGAAGCACAAAACTTTATTTAACCACTGAACCGCCAATTTCTTGTAGGTGCTGTTGGTGGCTGGCATTTTATACCTCATTTCAAATCATTCTTTAAACATGTATTATAAAAATTTGATGCAGCCATATAATGAGGTCGCAAAATACTTTCAATTTCTAAACTTGAAAGTTCTTGATAGTCCTTTTCAGTTGATGCGGTAATATAAACTTTACCTTTATATTTTCTTCTTTTTAATTCTTTTACAAATTGTTTTGAAAGACCAACATCAGGAATGGTACAAACAACAATTCTTGATTCTTTAAAGGGAACATACTCCAACAACTCAGGGTCATCTATATCACCATAAAATATTTCTCGGCCTTTTGCTTTCCACTGCACAATAATACTAGGGTCAAAATCTATACCCATGTAGCTTATTTCGGGGTGTTCGTCTAGCATATCTGCTAAGCGATTTCCAAACCGACCCAAGCCAAGTAATATAACATCATGACTTTTTAAGCCCAAATTGAAATCATCATTTTCAATTAATTTATTCTTTCTTTCAAACATGCTAAGGAAGGGACTCAGTTTATTGAAAATTTGATGAGAATAAAGAATTAAATAAGTAGAAAGACCTATTGTTATAAGTCCTACTAATGTTATAAGTCCTAATGTTTCTTTAGTAATGTGTCCGATAGCCAAACCTAAACCCGCAAAGATTAGAGAGAATTCGCTAATTTGTGCAACAGTTAAACCAGCTAAAAATGACGTTCTTTTGCGATATCCCATCATGCCCATTATAATTAAAACGATTATTGGATTTCCAACCAAAACAAAGAATGAGAAGTACATTGCAGGTATTATTTGGGATTGCATAGATGATAAGTCAAGGTTGGAACCAAGACCAACGAAAAAGAATAACAACAAGAAGTCTCTTAAACTCACTAATCGGCTACTTATGTTTTCTTTAAAATCGGATGAAGCCAGGCTCATTCCTGCTAAAAAAGCACCTACTTCACCACTAAAGCCCATTATTTCGCTTGCTGATGCTAGAGCAACTGCCCACGCCACAGCGAAAAGAGTTAGCAATTCTTGAGATTGAGCCAAATAGTTAGTCAGTCTAGGAAGTATCCACTTCATCGCAATAAAAGTGAATGCTATCAATCCTATACCCACAAGTATTGTTCCAGTAATATCTTGAGATAAAGAAGTCTCTCCGCCTTTCTGTATAGCAGATAATATAATCATCATGATAATGACTACAATATCTTGCACAATAAGAAATCCAATGGCAATTTGACCATGTAAGGAATCTATTTCTTTTTTATCAGATAAAAGCTTAACAATAATGATGGTACTAGAAAATGTAAGTGCTATAGCTATATAAAAACTGTGCAGCGATGAAAAACCGAGTGCTAATCCAATAAAATAACCCAAAAATGACGTGAATAACACCTGCCCTAAACCTGTCAATAAAGCAATCTTACCTACAGATTTAATGATGCGCAAGTCTAGTTTTAAACCTACGATAAAAAGCAACACTGATATTCCTATTTCTGCCAAAAGATGGATATTGTCTTTTGATTTAACAATATCAAATACTGCGGGTCCCATTACCACACCCAATGCTATAAACATTACAATGAGTGGTTGTTTTAAAATTTTACCAACAAAACCAAAAAGAGCTGCCAATGTCAGTATTAATGCAAACTCATAAAATGGATTTTCTAAAATTAAAGGTAGCCAACTCATTTTGATAGAATAATTAATGGAATAATTACTGTATGAATAATTTCAGTTGTTTGATACTTTCTAAAGATTTCGTCTATCAGCGTTCGGCTTCCTTCCTGAAGTACTAGAAAGCTATTTTCAGTGTTTTGAATAAGTTTTTTCGATTCAATTAAAAAGTTATTGTTTTTTAAAATAGTTGTAATAGGGTTGTATTCATCATATTTGTTTTGTAATTCTTCGAGATATTCTTTTGCATTTTCTTCGCTATCATCTTCTTGTAAAATTGTGAAAAAAGAAACCTCTTTTACTGATGATTTAAGCCCTGATAGTACAGTGCTTAATTGCAATTCATTAAGCAAATAATTATTAGTTACTGCAATAAAAAGCTTTTCTGGAATGAAAACTTGCTTGTCTATTGGTATTGTTAATGTAATCAAGTCTGAATATTCTAAGACCTTTACAAGCGTACTTCCAAATATAATCTGTTTAATCAAGCTGTTTTTTTTAAGTCCACCAATTACCCAATCCGTAAAATGATTAGATTTTAATTCCTCTAGAATAGAAGGAATAGATTTTGGACTTGCAATAATTGATTCCCTGTCATGGATTCTGTTTCCGGTTAATTTTTTAATTTTTTCGATAGCTTCTTCTATTTCTAATTTGTGAATTTGATTCTTAGAACTTTGGTCTGCTAAGGCAGGAACCATTCCAGCAATTTGATGAATAAAAACAAGCTTAGCATTTATTTTAGAAGCCAGTTTGAGTGTAAATTCAACAAGATTCTCCGAACCTTCAGAAAAGTCAATCATTGTAATAATTCTGTTTCTTTTATTCATATTCATTCATATTTAATGTGTGGTCGAATTTATGCTTGCCACCAACTTGTTTACACACGAAGTTAAAAATTATTTTACTTCGTATATCCACCCCGTTTCGGGAGTTAACACGAAACTCAGCCCGTTTTCCAGTTTCGTGTTA
>JAWXBH010000251.1:0-4341 GCA_034439935.1 bacterium | reverse complement strand
GGACGTGTTGTGTTGTAGTTTTTGTTTCTTAATTTCGTCTCGTCTGGGGGGAGAATTAAATCTTTCAAAACCCGCCACGACAATATGCACCAACGTTGTAGCCAATTGGGCTGGCTCCGTGGACAGAGATGTGTAATCCGACAGATTTCGGTCGACAGAAATAAACAGGAAGTCATATGACAAAACAAATTGAGCAAACGTACAGACTGAAATTCGGATTCAGTTTTTTATTTAACGCCTTGATAGGAATTGGCATTTTTGGATTTTCTATTTTCTTATTGCTAAGTTTTAACATTGATGCTACTGTTATCATAATCGCATCACTCCTTGCGACAATTGGACTAACAACTATTCTCCTAACGACAAACTATCTGCTAAGAAGTTTCCATTCACAGATTCAAATCAATCACAATAATGACGAGTTTGAAATCAGGACTTCTGAGAAAACGAAAGCATATAAACTGACTGATGTTGTTTCAATCGACATAACGGAACAGAGAAGTATTGGACTTTATGGATTCGATTTTGACTTTGCTAAGTACACGTTTGCTGACGGGAAATATTGCATAGTGACAAATTTTATGACTGACAGTTATTATCTCCCAGTCGGACTGAAACCCAACCTTAGAAAGTTGATTATACCAATTATTAGAGATAAGACAAATGTATAAGCGGATCGGCTTCGTGGACAACTCGCTGACGATTACGTAGGAAGCCCAACTGGCCACAACAAAATGTTTATGCCAGCTTGGGGTTCATTGTAAATTTGAAGTTTAGTTTTCTTAATTTCGTTCGGCAACGTGGGACAGTGACGCGCTTCGAAAACCCAAGCCGTAACAAACATAAACGTTGGGCGCAATGTTTTTAAAAAAGATTAGTGTATGAAAACATCTGAATTTAAAGAACACTCGATATTCGAAAAACTTGGACTGCTTGAAAGCACGCTAGCAAGTAAAGTCAATGCAGAAAAAATTGACCTTGAATCACTGGACTTCTTTAAGGCTTCATCTTCTTATATAAGGACACAGCTAGACAAAGCCTTGACTTCATTAATTAATATCGCTGACCTTTCAGCCACGTCCTCAGAGATAGAAGCAGCTATTGGACAAATCAATACTTTTATTGGAAATAATAATACAGGACATTTAACGAATGCCGCTAACAATTTATTCGCAGCTATTTCAAAAGCAAGAAATTTCCCAACTCCTAATCACGAAGGTGGTTTTAGTTATTCTCAGGTAATTAATGACTTCAAATCGTTGGTTGACCAAAAAATAGATGCCCTAGCTATTTCAATAGATGAAAGAGAAGAAGAACTTGAGTCCTTAAAAACTGAGTTAGATGAGAAGGAAAAGGAGCTTGATAAGATTTCAAAGACAATAATTGAAAAACAAACTATTGTTGACGGATTAAATACAACATTTCAGACAAATTTTGACCAAATTAAAACTACGGAGTCAACGAGATTTGAAGAAGTGAGGAGTGGATTTCAAAAACAAATTGACACCGAGTTAAAGAGGATAGATACCAATACAAAGGAATTAATTGAACGACTTGACAAGAAGGAAACGGAAGCAAAAAAACTGGTAAATATAATTGGCAACATTGGAGCAACTGGAAATTATCAAAGAATTGCAGAAGCTCATAAGCGGACCGCAGACTTTTGGAGATATACAGCAGCAGGATTTATGGCACTGCTTTCATTAATTCTTCTGATAACAATATGGAAAATAGACCTTGAGACATTTAACTGGCAAATATCGTTGATAAGAATACTTTCAGCACTTGTGCTGACATATCCTGCGACATATGCGGCAAAAGAGTCAAACAAACATCGGAAACTAGAAAATCAAAATAGGAAAGCCGAGTTGGAACTTGCGTCAATAAATTCCTTTATAGAAATTCTTGACGACACTAAAAAGCAAGAAATCAAGGAAAAGCTTGTCGAAAAGTATTTTGGTAATAAAGACGGATTTGGTGAGAGTGACGCAGACAAGTCTGACGACATATCAATGAACGTTCTTGAGAAATTAGTGAAGTTGATTAATGAGATAAAGAGCAAGTAGAAACACAGCGCCCGACAAAATGTTTATGCCAGCTTGGGGTTCAGTGTAAAGTTGAAGTTTAGTTTTATATTTCGTTCAGCAACGTGGGACGGTGACGCGCTTCGAAAACCCAAGCCGTCACAAACATAAACGTTGTGGCCAATTGGGTGGGCTTCGTGGACAGAGAAGTATAAAAGTTAATAATGAGTAGCCGAGACTGATGATTATTTGAAATTAAATATTTGGCAAACTTGGCGGACTAATTAAAACTAAACTAAGATTCATAACATCCTTAAAAAATAAACTGTTTCTTTTCTTAAACATTTCAACAAATGAAAGAATCTTCAAAAACTTGGCTTTTGTTCATCATTCTACATTTTGTAATACTAGGATGCAATAATAACGAAACTGACAAAGCAAAAATTACAATTAGAAGCACTACGCAGCCTAGTGCTGAAGTAAAAATCAGTCTGTATACTGGCTTAGACCAAGTCACTATTGGTGAATCAAAAACAGACTCCACGGGTAATAGTTCATTTGAAGTGACATTGCAAAAACCAATGTTCGCTATCATTCAAATAGGAAAAAAGTATGGAGAAGTTTATCTCTCACCTGGGTACGATTTACATATCAAAGAAGTTGGTCAAGACTATCAAATACCTTTAAATTTTTCGGGTAGAGGGGCTGAAATAAATAATTATGTTTCTTGGGTTAACTCCAATGTTGAAAGAATCAAGTGGGCAAATGGGAAAGGCCTAGGTGAAATTGATTATGATGAGTTCTCTCATCGATTTGACTCTTTAAAAAACACTATTAAAAGCTTCCATAAGAACTACATCGATTCGGTTACAATCCCAAATGACATTATAGCCAAACTTGAATATAAGAACACAGTTAAATTCTTAGAGGCTGCGCAAGAATTCAAGTTCTATAAATTGAATAATGCGCTTAACGAAAAGTGGGAAGCTCAAAAAAAAGGTCAAGAATATATGGAAGCCAAAGTTTCCAAAGAGTTTGAAAATTTAACTAATGAAATTCCATTTGATCCCACACTTTTAACTGATGGCTACGGAGGCTATCAAATGCTTCTTAATTTTTATTGGCACAATAAGATTAATTTACCCATTTCGGAAGAGCTTCTTGTTTCCAATGTCTCACGAGATTTGGCACCGCTTATGACTAATGCCTTAATAAAAAAAGGTGATTATCCCGAAGCGATCCGAGAATTCTTAATCGCATTTGACATTCAATATTGGTTGGCGGCATATGGGATTACACCTGAAACAGACTCGGTCTTTACTAGCTTTCAAAGGACGTATCAAAACTCTAATTATTTACCAGTATTAACCAAAGGTTACAACGAATGGCTTGCTATTGCTCCAGGTAAACCTGCCCCTGAATTTGAGGGATATACACCTGAGGGCAAAAAGGTATCAATCAAAGACCTTAAAGGAAAAGTAATCTATATTGATGTTTGGGCAACTTGGTGTGGTCCTTGTGTTGCAGAAATACCGGCTTCCAAAAAGTTACAACAAGAATTTTCAAATGAAGAAAAGATTCAGTTTTTAAATGTCTCCGTTGATAGTAAACAATCTGATTGGGAGAAATTTATAAAAGACGACAAAACTTGGAAAGGTCTTCATATAATTATAGAACCAGATAAAATCCAATCGCTTTACACTACTTATAAATTATTTGGAGTTCCAGATTATATATTAATTGACCAATCAGGAAATATTGTTAACATGAAAGCACCTCGACCATCAGAGGAAAAAATAAAAACGGAGATAAGACAACTCTTGGCTAAAGCACTTTAATTCGACAAAATTCCGGTCAACAAAAAAGAAAAAAATGAAACTGGACTTTTCTTCGCTGACAGTTTACAACTCGGATGAGATATTACTCTTCGCTGACAATCGAGAAAAATTAAAATCAGGTTAGAAATGAAATTGACTTCCTTGGACAATTTTCAGCACGGGGACAATTCATGTTTGCTGACAAATTTGACTTTAGACTCAAATGCAAAACAGTGGACATAAAAATAAATGAACAACAGAAAAGAAATGAGAACGACTGACTATCCAGTACGAACCCAACTGGCCACAACACTGTGTTTATTTCATGCTGGGGCGAAGTGCTATTTGAAAGTTTTATTTTGTTAACTTGGTTCAGCATTCGGGGACAAGGCGCAGGTGTTAAATCCCAGCACGCAATAAACACAAACCGTTATGGGCAAGGCGGTGAATCAGTCTTCGATTAACGTGGACGACTAAACAACTTCAATTCGCTTTCACAT
>JAWXBH010000250.1:0-7327 GCA_034439935.1 bacterium | reverse complement strand
AATTTTTTTTGGGGAATAAAAAAAACTTATAGTTAGGGGTAAATTTGGGGTTAGAATTTCTCTTTAAAAAATCCCCCCCCCCCCCTAAAAGTCAAGTGATAATTTGTGGGATTTGAAAAATTTAATGGCTCTTGTTTCACATCATAATTTTGTATATAAGCAATCTCGGGGACACAGCGCGGACGAATGTTGATTCAATTGACTGCAAAAAAGAAATTCGTGATCATTCGTGTAATTAGTGGCAAAGCACTTTGAGATAGGTTTTTTCTCTCCGCTGTTTCCCCGCAACGGAACACAGCGTAATTTTCTATTTATACAATCGCGGGAGACACAGCGGGGACGGATGTTAGTATTCATTAGAGTCCTTGAGATCTAAAGGTACATGTTTGTTTTGGACGGATGATGAAGACGTGTAAGGACTTTTGAACTATTATACTTGAAACAATATCATAATTAAATTAACTTGAACCCACAAAATCAGGGAGAAATTAATGTCCAAACTTTTAGAAGTAAAAAATCTCAAGACATATTTTTATACAGATGATGGTGTTGCAAAAGCTGTTGATGATGTAAGCTTTGATCTTGACAAAGGAGAGACACTCGGTCTTGTTGGTGAATCCGGCTGCGGAAAAAGTGTTTCCGCTTTGTCTATAATGAGATTGATTGCCTCGCCTCCCGGGAAGATCGTCGGCGGCGAGATCCTGTTCAAAGGTACTAATATTCTGAATAAGACTGAAAAGGAAATGCAGAGTATCCGCGGCAACGACATCGGAATGATCTTCCAGGAGCCGATGACATCTCTCAATCCGGTCTTTACCTGCGGCAATCAGATCGAAGAAGCAGTCATTCTTCATCAGAAGCTTTCAAAGTCTCAGGCAAAAGAAAAAGCTATTGAAATGCTGAAGCTCGTCGGTATCCCCGCTCCCGAACAAAGATATAACGAATACCCTCATCAGCTTTCCGGTGGAATGCGTCAGAGGATAATGATCGCGATGGCGCTGAGCTGTAATCCCGAAATCCTTATCGCTGATGAACCGACAACTGCACTTGATGTTACCGTTCAGGCACAGATACTTGAGCTTATCAACAAGCTTCAGAAAGATCTGGGTATGGGCGTGATAATGATTACACATGATCTCGGAGTAATTGCCGAAGTTTCAACAAGAGTAGCCGTAATGTATGCAGCAAAAGTTGCCGAATACGGGACAGTGGATCAGATATTTTATAATCCAAAGCATCCTTACACTATAGGTCTGCTCAACTCTATTCCGAAACTTTCACAAAAGAAAGGAAGACTTGTAACCATTGAAGGAAATGTTCCTCCTCCTACAAATTATCCCAAAGGATGTCATTTTTGTACAAGATGTCCTTTTGTACTGGAGAAGTGCTGGACTGAAGAGCCGCCTGTAGTGCAGGTAGAGCCCGGTCATACCGCAGCCTGCTGGAGAGTAAATGAGATCGATAAGCTAAAAGAACAACTGCTCGCTGCAGTAGTCTAATATTTCCCACATAAAAAATTTTACCAGCCCTGAATTTCACTTTTGAAATTTAGGGTTTGTCATTAAAGAAAAAATTCTATGGACATCCTTATAAAAAACATCAGGCAATTAATTACTTGCAGGAACAAGTCACGAATTCCTAAATCAGGTAAAAAGCAAAGCGAGATTGGTCTGATCGCAAATGCGAATATTTTCATTGAGAATGGCAAATTTACCTTTGTAGGAGGACATTTTGAGCTCAGGAAATTTCTCGCGACTAACAAGTCCACAAAGTATGATGTGATAGATGCAACCGGAAAAATAATTTTTCCGGGATTTGTTGACTCGCATACGCACTTTGTGTTTGCCGGCTCGAGAGAGGATGAATACGAAATGCGTCTTGCCGGAAAATCTTATCAGGAAATTGCAAAATCCGGAGGAGGTATAATTTCTACCGTCAATGCAGTCAGAGATACACTTAAGGCGAAGCTTAAAGAAATTTCAGAAAAGAGACTGGAGAAATTTGTAAAATGCGGCACCACTACCATTGAAGGGAAATCAGGATACGGGCTTGATACAGGTAATGAGATTAAGATCCTCGAAATTATGAACGAGCTTAATGTAGAAAACAAATACCATCTTGATATTGTACCGACATTTCTCGGAGCGCACTCAATCCCGCCGGGTAAAAGTAAAAAGGATTACATTCAGGAAATTTGTAATAATCTTATACCGATCATCACGAAGAGCAAGCTTTCGGAATTCATTGACGTGTTCATTGAGGAAAATTATTTTGATAAAAACGATACTGATTATATTTTTTCAACAGGAAGAAAATTCGGAATGACACCAAAGCTGCATACTGATCAGTTCACTTCCATAGGTGGAATAGATATTGCGATTAAATATAATGCGGCATCAGTGGATCATCTTGAAGTTCTGAAAGAAAATGACATTGCCAAAATTGTAATGCATAACAAAGCCAGGGGAGTCAGAAAGATCATAGCTAATATTCTGCCCGGTGTTTCATATTTTCTTAATATCCCTTATGCACCGGCGCGTGAGCTGATAAAAAACAATGTTCCGGTTGCGCTGGCAACCGATTTCAATCCGGGAAGCTGCATGACGGAAAATCTTCAGATGATAATGTCACTGGCATCCCTGAAATTAAAAATGACCGCGGAAGAAATACTTAATGCGGTCACCATCAACGCCGCCTTTGCTTTGAATATGGAAAATAAGGTTGGAAGCATTGAGACCGGCAAGCAGGCTGATCTGGTGATATTCGATATGCCTTCTTACAAATATCTGATCTATAACTTCGGTATTAATAATCTTGAAACTGTAATTAAAAAAGGTCACGTTGTTTACAAAGTTTCCTGAAATTTATAAGTAAATGAGTTGTTGTAAAAAATAAAATCACACCTAATGAAAAAAATCACAACATTATTCTTCCTTGCTTTTGCAATTGTCATAATGAATTGTAAACCTTCCTCCACCCGCGAAGAATATACAGAGCCAAATGTAAATACAGGTACGAAGCAAAACCCTTCGCCAAATCAAATTGAAGTAAAAGCTGTAGCTGAAGATCTTTATGTGCCATGGAGCATAGTCTTCACAGGCGCTGACAGAATGCTTTTTACCGAAAGGAACGGAAAGCTGCGGGTAATCGAAAACGGTAAGCTTCTTGATAAACCGCTGAAAACTTTTGATGAAGTTTCTGAAAAAGGTGAAGAAGGTCTCATGGGACTCGCGGTCGATCCTTCATACAATACAAACAGGTTTATTTATGTAAGCTATGCATACAAAAAAGGTGATGATATGAAAGTGAAAGTTGTGAGATTCAAAGACAACGGTGAGAGCTTGTCAGATGAAAAAATAATAACGGATAATTTACCCGCCGAACAGTATCACGCGGGATGCAGATTGAGATTTGGTCCTGATGGAAAGCTGTACATAACTACCGGTGACGCCGGTGAGAGGAAGCTTGCGCAGGATATTAAAACATTGTATGGAAAAATTCTTCGTGTCAATCCGGACGGAACAATTCCTTCCGACAATCCTTATCCTGACAATCCTGTTTGGAGCTTCGGTCACAGAAATCCGCAGGGGATCGACTGGTATCCGGGAACGGACATTATGTATTCTACCGAGCATGGACCTTCAGGATTTGACGGACCCGGAGGCGGTGATGAAGTCAACGTCATAATTAAAGGAGGCAATTACGGCTGGCCTGAAGTGTCTCACGAAAAAAGTAAAGAAGGAATGATCTCACCTGTGCTGGTTTACACTCCCGCTATAGCACCGGCATCCGGAATGTTCTATGGATCGGATTCGATACCTGAATTCAAAAATAATTTCTTCTTCGGATGCCTGAGAGGTAACGGTATAATGAGAGTAATTGTGGATGAGAAAGATCCTGCGAAAGTGATTTCAAGTGAATTGCTCAAGGAAGTTAATGTTGGCAGGATCCGGGAAATAACTCAAGGACCTGACGGAGCGATTTATTTTTCAACAAGCAATCAAGACGGCAGGGGAGATCCGGCAGCAAGAGATGACAAGATATATAAGATCAGCAGTAAAAATTAGCAAACTCCGGGAAGCTCGAGAGAAGTGTCTTTTGATTCAAGATCACGCCAGATCCTCTGGCAGGGAAACTGGTTTTCGTAAAGCGCACGGGATATCATGACAGAGTCAATTCCAAGATGTTCAATGTCCATGACTTTTTTAAGATCGGAATAGCTTGAGATGCCACCGGCAGATGTGATCTTTAGTTTAGTGTTTTCTGCAATTTCAATGAGCCGTGCAATATGCGGTCCGCAAAGATTCCCCACACGGGTAACATCCTGGTAGATAATTCTTTTCACCCCTATCGATTCCATCTGCTTTGCAAATTCAAGAGGAGTAGTATTCGCGTAATGGATCCATCCGTCCATTACCACGTTGTTTAATTTCTCATCAATGCAAATTACAATTTTGCTTGCGGAAAAACTTTCGATTATTTTTTTAATAAAGTCGGGATCGGTGAGAGCGGCAGTGCCGATGACAATCCTGTAAACTCCAAGTTCATCTATGACTTTCTTTGCTGTTTCAAAATCACGTATACCCCCGCCGAGTTGAATCGGAATATCCACTGACCTTGTGATTTCCTTTATCAACTCAAAATTTTTCATAGTTCCTTCAAGCGCACCGTCAAGATCTGTAATGTGGATAGCTTTGAAATTTTCCTTACGAAAAAGCTTTGCGACCTTGATAGGACTTTCGGAATAAAATTCGGCACTTTCGCTTAATCCCTGGATCGCTCTTACGCATTTACCGTTTTTAATATCTATCACTGGAATTACAAGCATGATCTGTTATTTTTTTACTACAGCTACTTTACCGGTTCCAACCTTGCTTCCGTCTTTGTTGTAAGCAATGATAATGTAAATTCCTGTAGGAGCTACTTCATTCTTATCATCTCTGCCGTCCCAAAAAGCGATCCTGCCGCCCGGTGAGTCAAACTCATCAATGATAGTTCCGCTGAGAGACACTATTTTAATTTTTGAATTTTCAATGAGACCGTCGATCTTCAGATTCACATCCGAAGGAACAAGATAAGGATTTGGCGAAGCGATTATCTTATCAAAGTCTGTAACAGGTTCGATGGCATCGGTGGCATAGGATGAGAGTCCTTTCTGTGTTCCGAAGTAAGCTCTTCCTGTTTTTGTGCTGACTGCAATTGAGATGATCTTGTTTGAAAGTATGGGGGTCTTAGCAGTGTTCAACTGTTCAATAAGTGTAGAACCGTCTGGTGACAGATGGAACACGCCGTTGGTTTCAGTGCCGATCCATTTATCATTAAGAATATCATTTGTGATGGAGATGCAGTTTTCAGTAAAGGGTACTTTAAGATTTCCTGAAATTATTCCAAGCTTTTGCGGAGCAGGCGGCTGATTTGGATTTTGAACTGCAGCTAAAGGGTTATTGATTATGAATACTCCGTTGTTGGTAGCTATCCAGACTTCATTATTTTTTTCAATGATAACGGAGTTTACATTGGTGACATCGCCCCCGAGACTTGCATTATCATAAAATCCGGAAACATCATCCGCGGGATTAGTCAATGTACCGTTCTCATTAAAAAAGTAAACACCCGATCTTGAGCCTGAGGAAACTATCCATTTAGTATTATAGGAATCAACAGCAATATCTGAAAGTGTGGCTTGTCCAAGT
Organism: bacterium; assembly: GCA_034439935.1. GTDB lineage: Bacteria > Bacteroidota > Ignavibacteria > Tepidaquicellales > Tepidaquicellaceae > JAGPCH01. The sequence goes on along the minus strand of JAWXBH010000250.1, from coordinate 1,634 downwards.
ATGGAAGGATTTACAAAACCTATCCATTGATTTTCGACAAAGGCATAGAGTGATCTTCCGGTATTTGTGCTAAAGAATGAAACCCAAAAGACACCGCTATTATCATACGAGCCTCCAGAGCTTGCGCAAAAAGCAGGATCACTAGGGATTCCCGGAAGGATTGAATTAGTAGTATTATAATTAAAAACCGTGCTCCCCTGAATAAGAGTCGGTCCGCCTCCATAACCAAGTGCCCAGACGTTTCCGTTTCCAACCCTGATCTTCTGAAACCAGTCAGAGTTGCCGATCTCAGGATGAGTGGACCTGTTATAATTTTCCCATTCAGAACCATCGAAATCATAAAATCCTGCATTTGTAACACCACCCGCTGCCCAGAGACTGTTGTTCTCATCGATCACTATCTGATTGAAAATATTTGTGAACGGACCATTCGGGAATACAAAATCATTATTTATCATTATGCCGTTATCCGATAATCCCGCTACAACCCCACGGAGGTTGTTGCTTGTGAGAGTGCTGTAATTGTTTGACGGAAGAAACTGAGTAACGGAATTCAGATCAGTGGACTGCGTAAAGTAAACCGTGCTCCCGGAAATAAAATAAAGCTTGCCCGAAGCGGATTTTATGAATTTGGTATTTTGAGTTGCAATATTTGAATTTGGGTACGGCTGCCAGTTGATCCCATCAAAATAATCGAATCCTGTCGTTGATCCGGCGAAGATCTTGTTATCATAACTTTCGATGGTCTTTACATTTGAGAACATCGATAAGCCGTTGAAGTTTGTCCACACCTGAGGATTATTAAGATTTAAAGAAAGATTTGCATAAGCGACTCCAGCCTTTGTTGCCGCATACAATATATTGTTATTCGCAGTAATCGAATAAACCGGTGTATTGATAGTGTAGTTGCCGAGTTTGTAATAAGGTGCATCGATGAAGCTGAAGTTTATCGCGGAAACCTTCTGAATGCCATAGCCGGTGGCAATGAACATAAAATTCCCCGACTGATAAAAATAGTTGATCGCTTTGTTTGTTTCGGTTGAATTTTTTATGTCAAAGATATAAGACCATTCAAAAGTCTGAAGATCAAGAATTGAGATCGAACCGTCACTTGCTCCGATCCATAGTCTGCGGTTATTATCGATGATCAGTGCTGTGAGTTCATTGTTTATCAGTCCGTTAAGGTTGGTAAATTTACTTATGATCTTTTCCGTAGCGGCATCTGCAATGTATAAGCCGCCGCTTGAAGCGCAATACAGATTGGAGTTAGTATTATCAGAAGCGATTGATGAAATATTCTTGAAGTCTGTATAGTTGATCCATTTTGAATTCTGTGAAAAGGAAATTTTTGCAGAAATAAAAAGTATAGTTAATATAACAAAAATTTTATTTGTCATGATTTCAATCGGTTTAAATTTGTGAAAGTAAAAATTCAGTAGAAATGTCGTCTATATGTGTAAATTGAGGATTAAGATAAGTAAAAAATAGGCATCAATGTGTGAACCTGAAAAGATTAATGATTGATTTAATTTCAATATTAAATTTTTAATTAAAAAAAGCAAGAATAAAATTATCAGATTCATAAAATTCATCCACATCCGTCCAAAACAATGTGATTTAGAAAATGAAAATTT
>JAWXBH010000249.1:0-14131 GCA_034439935.1 bacterium | reverse complement strand
TGATAAATGTTTTCTTTCTGACATTTTCGGAATCTCCTTTTATTTTAAGTTTAATAAAATAAATATTCTGAAATTCCTTTTCCAGTTGAAGCATTACAAAATGCACCATTCTGATTTTCTAGTTGAGCCTTGCATCTAATTCATGAAGTATATTACTCACTAGAATTAATCTTCCAAGTGCGTCGTGGTGTGGAATTTGATCCTCATCGCCATGGCTCAAGTTATTTCGCCACCAGTGCATAATTCCCATGCACAGAAATTTAAAACCAGTTTGTTTACTGACTTCTTGAGGATTAGAAAGTGCATTAAATTGAATTTTCGGTAATTGCTCACTAAAAACATGAGCCATTAAATCAGATCCTTGTTTATCATGAATTCCAGAAATGTCTTGAACTCTCTTTTCAAAGCGTTCGAGAGCTTTTCGAACAGCCTCATTAATATGACCATCATTAAACATTGTTTTACAATCAGGTAACAGCGCTGAATGTAATATAAAAGTATCTAAAATCTTTTGAATTGAAATCGGTGGTGGTACAACTTTCGGACGTTCTTTCGGAAGGTTCATTGCTAATATTTCCAAATGAAGATCAACACCAATTGCTTTAAGTTTTTCAGAAAGTTCCAAAGCCTCATCTTCTAACACAGGATCACCTTTCGCATGCCTCTTTTCTATTGCGGTAGGAAGTATTTCCCTTACTAAAATCTTAATTGTTCTTGGTTTATGACAATAGATCTTTTTCAAAAACTCTGAGAATGCTTCTTTTTTATTAGCCGAATTTTTGGGTAAGTAATTTGTTAGCCCCTTTTTCTTTGCGATTGTAGTTAAGGAGAAAGAGCTTTTATATCCTTCCAATGATAATAGTTTTCCAAGCCCATCAGCTAAATTACGAATTGCTTGAGCTTGTGGAGCCGTAATTGTTTTCCTCTTTTTTTGCGTATTATACGTTTTCTTTGGAGAACGTTTAACTTTTTTTCTTTTCATATTTCAGAGGTTGTTAATTTCATCTAGATCCTTTTGAGTTTGACCAAGAACATTTTTAAAACATTCATTGCAATACCTTTTTAAAGTGTTGAAACCCGATCCAACTTTTGGGATTCCGAAGCAATCTTGCCCGGGTAGAATATCTCCGTGACATCGACTACAGTCGCTTTTCCTTTTAACAATGACTCTCTGTGGTCTTCCATTGGATGAGCCAATTAAGGATGGTGTTTTACCTTTTGGGGTTTGATTTTTCATATTCGTTTTTTGCTTTATGAACACGACGAACCAAGGTTCGAAGTATTTCTTCGAGCGTTTTGTTTTCAAGGATTGACTTGAATTCTTCAGTGCTACATTTTGATCTGTCTTTATTACCAAGCCGAATATTGATTTCGTGATTGACTAACATTATTGCGGAGACTAGATTGTTTTTCGATCGTGCTTTGAGGCTTGTATATTTATACGCAAGTTCTGTCCCGGCAAATTCCAGGCTGACATTGTTCAGAAGAATTTTTGCAAGACGAGTACCTTGGTCATTAAGGCGACTTTTCGATTCCTCCCATTCTTTTTGAGGTTGAATAGGAAATGCTTCGGTTGGTGCGCGTCGTGTCATGCTATCACGCTTTGCACCTTTAATCATTTCTTCTGCTTTATCAGGATCCAATCCATATAACTTCAATCTATCTTTCAAGTCATCAACAATATATTTTTCATCCATGTCCGCAAAATCCTCCTCCCATAATGAGTCAACAATTTCGCTATTAATAATAACATCATTTTCTGAGGCAGTGAGCCGGGCAGAGCCGGCACGAACATTTGATGGGACTTCCGGGTCTGCTCCGCCAACAACCTTTTCCCAAAATGCTTGATCATCATTTTCAAACTGTTTAAATTCCTTTAACCTTTGGTCAAGATTCATTCCCAGGTGTGTAACAATGTGTCCAAGGTTGTCAGGATGCGCAGGATCATTTTGTACAACTACACGCATGATGCGTCCAACAAATTGAATATACGGCGCAAGTGAACGGAAGGGACGAAATATTGCGGCGACACTCAATTTAGGATGATCAAACCCTTCCCCCAACATTTGTACCTGTATTATACAGTCGAGGGTTCCGTTATAGAGATTTCTCAGTACTGTATCCTGCTCTTCTACTGTTTGATTACTATGTATGATGTCGGCACTATAGCCACGTTCTCGATAAATAGTTCGAATATCTTTTGCATGATTTATCGAACAGGCAACTGCAATTATTTGATGACGTGTACCTGTCAGCCGTAATTCCTCAAGCTTTTCCAAACTGCTTTCAGCAATGTGCAGATTGCACGTTTTTGCTAAAGCAACGTTTTTGCTAAACCAATCCTCTTCTTTCAGCTTAAGCACTTGCTCAAGTGAATATTTTTTACCTGAACCATCAGTAAACAAAAGTTCAATTTCCTTAGGAGCAATGTAACTTGCCTTTAAACGTTTTATATATCCCCTAAGTGTTGCACTTCTAAATGGGTAACGGTATACCAGCTCCCCGTCTATTGTTTGCTTATCGCTTCTGAACGGAGTGGCTGTTAAGTGTACTACTTTCGCTTCAGGGAAACGATCAAGTACTTTCTTCCAGCTATCTGCCGCACTGTGGTGTGCCTCGTCAATAATTATCATGTCAAAAAAATTATCGGGAAACTGCGTAAGCCATTTATCTACATTGGTCGCGAGTTGATGAATATTGGTGATTACAATATGTGCCTTTTCCGTAACGGAGATGTTACCAGTTTCCAAAGTGCATGCTAGAGGTCCAGAAACCATTTGTGCATTACCCAAAACTTGGGCTTTACGCCAAAAACATTTTTGTCTATTAGTGATGTCCATTGCATCATAGAGAGTTTTCCGAATAGTTAAATTAGGAGCAATAATTAGTACGCGTCCCTTAGCGATACCAAGAGGAAGTATTGATGAAAGACCTGACTTACCACACCCAACGGGAATTTGAAGAATCGCTTTATTCTTGCCTGAACGGAAAAAATCATAGGTTCGTAAATATGCTTCCAGTTGTGGCTCACGTAAAGCATCGTTATCAGTTATATTATAATCAAGGTTTGTAAAAAATGAATCCATTGGACTATTGGCACGGAGCCATGTATCCAACTGACCTTTTTCAAATACCCATTTCTTTCCAACCTTATTTGCGGGAATTCTGCCCTCCCGTGCCAGTGTATAAAGGACTGTCTTTCCCATTCCCAGATATTTTGCGGCATTTTCGATTGATAACCAATTTGCTGTATTTTCCATATTTTATGTAATTCATTTTGCTTAATGATACTAAATGATAGCAAATGATAAATAAAATAGCAAGTTGGAATTTTATCTCTTTTTTCAGAAAAATAAAATCCCGTATTAGCAATATTACTATGCTAATAGTAACTTCTCAAATTTATTCAATTCAAAGGATGCTTCAATATCTGTTCTCGTAAGTGTTGCACACTTGCTGCAAGATAAATCGTGGTAGTTTTGATATCACTATGCCCCATCATCTTCGACAATGAATAAATATCACATCCTCCTTCAAGCATAAGGGTAGCAAAGGTATGACGTAACTTGTGAATCGTGAACTTAATATCTGATGCTATTACTATTTTTTGAACCAGTCTTTTTATTCCACTCTCGGTAAAGCCCATATCATATGTGTAAGAAGTAAAAAATTCCGGACAGGTTTTATAAGCTTTCTTTCTCACTTCTAAATATTTTTTTAACGATTCAGCCAATCGGTAATTGATAGGTATGATCCTATCCTTACTGCCTTTTCCTTGCCGGATAAAGATAGATAAATTTTCAACATCCACATCAGTGAATTTAAGATTCAATAATTCTTGTTTTCTTATACCTGACATTATAAAAGTAGCAAAGATGGCATAATTACGGTATCGCAAGAAGTTATTATCATATGGATAGTTGTCGACTACTTCAAGTATTCGAAGGGCGTCCTGCTTAGTTAATTTACTTGGCAATCTTCTTTCAAGTTTAGGTACTTCAATGTTTTCTATAGGGTTACTAGTCATATGTCCTTCTTTCTGACACCAACGAAAGAACACCATCAGTGATTTATGGTAACAAATAAAGGTATTGGGAGACCAGCTTAAAGTTGTTCGACCATAGTAAAACAAGTTTCTAGTATTTTCTTCAGTCACTTCCTCAATTTCGCTAATCTTAGCGAAATTACAAAAATAGTTAATAACCTGCTTATACCGAGTAATAGTAGGTGGGGCGTATCCCTTAATGTACTTGGAATAATCAAAGAACTTTTGCGAAAGAATTTGTATAGACATATAAAAAAGCATTACAAATAAATTGTAGTGCTTTCTTTTAAGTTATAGGGAAAGAAAATTTTTAAAACCGACTTTTCCACAGCTTAGGATGACCGCTTTATGTCCGATGTGTCTGCGGAAAAGTAGTTTTTCTCTAAGAACATTGCTTGTTTGTGCAATTCTTAGAAACTTTCTTCGACCTAATAAATGCCATTAAACAGGTCTAGGTTAATTTACTCAAAACCCTTGAATTTATTAGGGAAAATCCACTTTTATGAACAAAAGTGTATGTTTTTGGGTAGACCCATTTACCACACTTTTTGAGTAAACTTTAATGGCAAATTTTTAAAAAGAAATTACTACGAAATCTATTTGATTTTATTAGATTATACCTATATTATACCTGATTTATATAAATTCATCAATCGTAATTTTCTGCATTTGATCTACTACATACTCATCCGGCAGAGATCTCATATATCGTAATGTCATTTTGAAACTAGTATGACCCATAAGTTTTTGAAGTCCTATGAGATCATGGGTTTGTGTATAGTAATTAATAGCAAATGTATGTCTGAATCTATGCAAGTGGCAATTTATTTTGGTTACCTTGCTTAATAAATGAACAAGATGTTTTGTTCCATGCTCCGTAAAACCCCGATCTTGAGTACTCGAAATCCACAAGAAATTCGTTGTATAATGCTGACGATAACTTAAATAATCAGTTAGATATAGAATTAATGTTGCATTCATTGGAATAATTCTTGTTCTTTTTGATTTCGAAATCTCGCCCGGCACATGAATTAATTTTCTATCAATATCTATATCAGATAAATGCAATCCCAGAAGTTCCTTCTTTCGAACCCCAGTGAGGACTAAAAACATTATAACGGCAATATTACGTTTCTTAATAAGTAAATTTTGCCAGTCGATCCGGGTATTGATAGCATAACAAATTGCCTCAAACTCTTTTGGGCTGAATGCACGTCGATCAGTATAAGTAACTTTTGGAAAAGGAATTTTATCAAACGGATTCGCTTTAATGTAATGACGTTCATTAAGCCAAACGAAGAAACTATTTAACTTACTTCGTAGTGAAGCAACAGAAGAATTTTTAATAGTTCTAACTAATTTCTGAGTGCCTATTTGTCTTTCACGAGTATCAAGAAATTCAAAAAAATTTATTATAGTATTTTCAGTGAGGTCTTTTAATTTGAGTTCGCAATCAAATTTTAGTAATAGTTCAAAAGCTTGTCTGTAATCTCTAATAGTAGCCTGTGCATTTCTTGCACCGTGTAATTTATACTTAATGAAAAGGTCATGTAGATATTTCAAATCACTGTCTTTTTTTGAGTCAGGAGAATGCCTAAAATTATTGTGTTGGGTATATAGTTTTCTCCGCATTTTTTTTAATCATAAAAAGTAGAGAGCGAACAAAGTGTCCCAACTTTATATTATGACATAAAATGTCAGTACTATTCCAGTTTTAAAAGTATAAAGTAATCAGTAATGTATTTTATATTGCAAATTATTTCATAGAATGCAAAAAGGTCAGAAACCTTTTTTTTGGTTCTGACCCTTTGCTAATGTAATTGTAAACTACAAACAGACATAAAAGTTTATTGCACGACCTAACTCGTATGTCATGTCTGAGCTAGATGAGGTCGTCTTTGGCTGACGTTTTCTACGGCTTACCGCTTCTACTTCTTCCGAAGTAGGGACGCCATACAAATAACAACTAGCTTATACCATCGGACGTATGCCCAAATCATGATAGCAGCTTACCGCAATAGTATATCAAATTTTTGTTATTCATTTAAGCACAAGAGTAATTCCATAATTTGTCACCATATTGTCACCAAGATTCTAAGAGCTATTACGATTGTAAAATAAAAAACCCTGTAAGTGCTTATCCTACAGGGCTTTGTGTCTTGAGCTGGCAGAGGGATTTGAACCCCCGACCTGCTGATTACAAATCAGCTGCTCTACCAGCTGAGCTATGCCAGCGAATTTACAAATATAATTTTTCTAACTCTTTCTTACAATGTATATTAAAGCAAAATATTGATTTACTTGGCATTGCCGCCCAAAATGTTTTTGAAAAATTTAAATTCAATCTGTTTGGTAATATTTCTGATTTAAAATTAGTGATGATATTTTTAATTTGGGATCATTCGTGAAATTCGTGGCAAGTTTTTTTCTTATTTTGGACGAATATATATACTTGATTTACGAAATCTATTTTTTCTTTTTTCTTACTTTTTGCTTCACTTCCTGTTTGTAAAGCTTTAATACCTGACCAATTATTATCTTATCGCTTTCAAGATTATTCCAGGACATAATATCACTTACAGAAAGATCGTTGGCATCCGCTATTGAAGCCAGTGTCTCACCCTTCTTTACTTTATAGGTTTTCTTTACTCCGGAGGTCTTAACGTTGTTTCTCTTTTCGGTAACGGTTTTCTTAACAGCAAGCTTTTGTCCTACCATTATTTTATCATTGTCGAGATCATTGAGATCCTTCAGTTCGTCCAGCGAGATTCCGTATTCGTTTGCTATCATTGTGAGATTCTCACCTTCTGCAACTGTATGGGTGGAGGTCTTAGCTGATTTTTTTTCCGGTGATGATCCGACCTTCAGCTTCTGTCCGACCATTATCTTATCAGTCTGAAGATCATTCCATTCCTTAAGTTCTGCAAGTGAAACTCCGTGCTCTTTCGCTATGCCGGAAAGATTATCACCTTCTGATACCGTATATGTTTTACCCGTAACATTCTTCTTTTCAGGAGCAGTCTTCGTCTCTACATATACAACCTCTTCCGTGGCTTCTTCAACCTCTTCGGTTGCTTCAGTTTCAACAGGAGTGGTGACTGCCTCAGTAACGGTTCCGGTGGTTGTTGAAGTGTTGTTCTCAATTACCGGCTCCTGTGTAGTTGTCGTTGTATTTTCTTTGGTGTCGGAATTATTGTTGGTATTGTCATTGCCGGTCTCAGTTGTATTCTCTGTCGAATTTTTTCCTATGTCTTCAAATGTACCGGTCACAGGTACTTTTGTAATTATGTCTTCAGTAACAAGGTCTTCACCTGCTCCGTCATCTTTTATTCCGAAAAGTCTCTGATACTTTTCTTCTGACAGAAAAATATCAAGCTTTTGTTTCTCATTTGGAAGGTTGCCATAGTTTATATTATTCCATAATCTGATCTCGACAGGGCGGACATCATAAAATACTGCAACGGCGCTTAAGAGGTCCTTGGATTTATATTCATATTCAACACGCATGAGGTTATCCTTACTACCGATCTTTTTGACATCAGACGGTTCGTAATCAGAAACTTTGTATCCCGCAAAGTCAACGGATCCTGTAAACTGGGAAACTTCAGTACCTGCAAACTCAGGTGAAACTCCGCTGCTTTTGTCTATATCGTTTGCTTTCTCAAAATTTGCCGTAAATTTTTTGTATGTGTTGTGAGGGATTCTCAATTGATAAAATACATCATAAGAGGGAAGCTGATCATTAGTTAATTCGGAATTCAGCTCGCGTATGGTTTCAATGTCTGATTCACAAAGTTCGGCAATTCTCTGAAGGGTAAGCGATGATTTGATATTAACCTTGTCAAAGGCAACCGGATTGCCATACTCAATATCATTAAAACCATATTCTCCCGGGTTTCTTAAAACAAATGATAAAGCAATGATAGACGGAACATAATTTTTTGTTTCTCTGGGAAGATAACCGCGAAGGCTCCAGAAGTCTCTCGACCCGCTTTTTCTGATTGCAGAATTTACTCTGCCCGGTCCTGCATTGTATGCACAAAAAGCCAGATACCAATCATCATAAGTTTTATAAAGGTCCTTTAAGTGTCTTGCAGCTGCATCGGTGGACTTTTCAAAATCCCTTCTGTCGTCAAGGTATTCATCCTGTCCGAGTCCGTATGCGTATCCGGTGGCAGGCATAAACTGCCAGAGTCCGACTGCACCTGCTCTTGAAACTATGGTCGGATTTAGACCTGATTCCTGAACGGATAAATAAATAAGTTCTTCGGGAGCATTATTAAACTTAAGTATCTTTCTCATTAAGGGGAAAAACTTTCCCGAACGGTAAAGACACTTATCGATGAAGGTACGTCCGCGGTCTGTCTTTGAAAAGAATTCTATGTATTCATCCACTGCGGAGTTACGAATGAGCGGAATGTCGCTTCCGTCAGGCAGCGGTTCTCTGTCACCTTTAACAATTTCGATCTTTTCATAAGTTATGGGAACTCTCTTGGCATAATTAAACACAAGACTGCTTTCGGATATTTCTTTTTGCGTGATAAGGAAATCCTGAACGATTGCTTTGGTTAGTTCTTCGTAATCTTTTCTCCAGAGATAATTTCCCGCTCCGGCGATGATATCATAGCTTACATCATCAATTGATCTTAGCGCAGATTCAAAAGATTCAGAGGCTTTTTGATCGTTACCTGATTCATTATATTCAAGAGCTTTTTTGTAATACGCAAATGATTTTTGTAAATTTGTATAAACCAGTATCGAGTCTTTTTCTCTCTGATCAACTATTTCTTCTTCTTCGGATCCGGAGCATCCGTTAAATATATTCGAAAAGGAAATAGCTAAGATTATTATAAACACATGTAAAAAACATTTTACAGTATTAAAAATGAATTTGTTTTGCATCATTCAATTTTTTAAATTTCATAAAAATAAACAGCTTATAGCTTTGTTAGTAAAGTTTTATTTGAGGTTGCTATAAAATAAAAAAAGTTTATTAAAATTACAGTGTAAACTTAAAATTTAAATGAAAAGAATTTACTGATGCAAAAAAATTACTCGTTCACAGTTCCGCAGGTATTAACAAAGCAAAGAATTGATAAATACATAGCCAACTTTATCGAGAACGCTTCCCGGACAAAGGTTCAGAAGGCAATAGACCTTGGTTACGTTACCGTAAACGGTGATCTGGTAAAGTCAAATTACCTTGTAAAGCCGGAAGATGAAATTGAGATCGAGCTCGATTATCCTGATAAGCAAGATATTGTTCCGGAAAACATCCCTCTCAACATAGTATTTGAAGATGAATATCTGATGGTGATTAATAAACCTCCGTCAATGGTCGTTCATCCTGCCTATAAAAATTACAGCGGCACACTTGTCAACGCGATAATGTATTACGCGCAGCAGAAGAATGATTCTCTTTCCAGCCTGAACGGTTTTGAAAGAGCGGGGATAGTTCACCGCCTTGATAAGGATACTTCGGGATTAATTGTAATTGCAAAAGATGAACTGACTCACAGAAAACTTTCCGAACAGTTCTTTAATCACACCATAAAGCGCGAGTATAATGCCATCGTTTGGGGAAAATTAAAAAAGAAAAAAGGTGAGATCATAAATAAGCTTGGAAGGGACAAACGTGACCGTAAGAAAGTTGCTGTGCTTAAGGATACTGCCGAAGGAGGCAAGACCGCGATCACACATTACGAAGTACTTGAGGAGTTTGATTATCTTTCACTTGTAAAATTAAATTTAAAAACCGGCAGGACACATCAGATACGTGTTCATCTTTCACACGCGGGACATCCTGTCTTCGGAGATGAAACTTACGGAGGTCGTGATCATCACGCTCCAAATCTTACAGCGAGTAAGAAAGCGCAGATAAAAAACCTGCTCGAAGAGATGCCGCGTCAGGCGCTGCATGCTAAGATCATTGGGTTTGTTCATCCACGGAGCAATGAAGAAATGTTTTTTGAATCCGAACTGCCGGATGACATGCTCTCAATCCTTGGAAAGATTGCAGATAAAATTAAAAGTTAAAAGTTGAAAGTTTCAAAACTTTCTACTTCAACTTTTCAACTTTATAAACTTTCAACTTTATACTTACCTAGTCTCACTTCTCCGGGGCAGCAGACTCCCACGGCATTCTGTCTTCACGTATTTCCGGGTGATGGATCTTACCTCCGAGGTTAGCGGTGTATGCCATCATTCCGTTGGAAATTAAAAGTATGAGAAGTAAAGCGTATGCTATTGACTTCGGAAGTGTCTTTGGTTTTCTGTAAGCGAATAATGCAATAATGGCAAAAGCTCCGGCGATATCCATTACAATAAAACTATAGAGCGCAAAATCTTCATGGGCATCAATGAAATCTTCATCCACGTCTTCGTAATTCCCTTCGATCTTTGCCTGCGCCTTTTCTCCTGAGAGATAGACCGGTATCGTGATAAGAGAAGTAAGCACAAGTATCATAAGACTGACTTTTTTTATGTCGTCGCTTCTCTTTAGTATGCCGATCAGCAGGACAAATATAGCAATGGCGGATCCGATGACAGGGAAATGATTTAACACAAGATGCAGATGAGCAGCGTTCATATAGTATAACTCCTTCTTTAAATTTTTATAAAATTAATTAAATTGTTTTACAGTGTCAAACTTTTTCTGACTTACAAAAGTATTGTACTTCACTGACAAAGCAAAACAGAAAATTATTTTATGTGTAGGTTTCTGTTTCTAAGTTAAAAGTTAAAAGTTAAAAGTTGAAAGTTGAAAGTTGAAAGTTGAAAGTTGAAAGTTGAAAGTTAAAAGTTAAAAGTTAAAAGTTGAAATTAGTGGTAATATTTTAATTCGTAATGCTTCATGAAATTCATGGCAAGTTTTTCCTTATTTTGGATTGATGTGTTTGTAACTTGTGAAATCCAAACTAAATCTCTTATAATTTAAATTCAGAATCAGTATTTTACATTTTCCCAATAAAAATTTAACTAAATAAAAAATATAACCAAATGAGAAGAGAGATTTCAAAGTGGTACAGCCCGAATTTACAAAAGGAAATGGATATTGTTGCTTACGGTGATTATGGATTTGCACTGTTGCTGTTTCCAACTGCAGCGGCGGATTATCTTGAATACGAAAGGTTTTTACTCATTGATGAATTGAAGCCATACATCGAAGCGGGCAAGTGCAAAGTTTATTCCATCAATAGCATCAACAGCGAAAGCTGGCTCAACGATGAAATGCATCCGAGAGATAAGGCAGTCAGACACCAGCAGTTCAATGATTACGTGACCGATGAAGTTGTGCCTTTTATAATTAAGGACTGTAACGGTGAAGTGCCGATCTACACTTCCGGTGCATCACTTGGTGCTCTTCACAGCGCGAATAATTTTTTCAGAAGACCTGACCTTTTCGCCGGCACAATTGCGATGAGCGGATCTTATGACCTTCAGGATTATTCAAAAGGTTATTTTGATGAAACATGTTACTTCAATTCACCTGTTGCTTACCTTCCAAACCTCACCGATGAAAATATTTTAAATGAGCTCAGAAAAAGCCAACACATTCATATTCTTACCGGACAGGGGAGTTATGAAAATCCTCAGGCATCCGAAACACTGGCTGAAATATTAAACAGTAAGAATATTCCTAATGATCTCGAACTTTGGGGCAAAGATGTTCCGCATGACTGGCCGACGTGGAGAAAGATGCTGCCGTATGTACTGGCAACAAAGTTTAACTAGATTTGTCATGCAATTAGAGATCTGCAAAAACTTTTAGATAAATAGCGTTTCAGAAAAAATCATAAAAATTTGAAAATAGCTTTTGTTGCTTCAGAATGTTTTCCGTATGTAAAGACAGGCGGACTCGGAGATGTTGTGGGTTCGCTGCCGAAGGCACTTGAAGAGGAAGGTTGTGTCGTAAAATTATTCCTGCCATTGTACAGCGGTATCAAGACCGAACAGCATAACATAAAACCATTCGAAGAATTCAAAGACATTCCCATCCGCATTGGTGATAATGAAGTTACATTTAATCTGATGCACGCAATCCTTCCCGATACTTCCGTCGATGTTTACTTTATTGACTGCCCAAAATATTTTGACCGCGAGAAGCCCTATACAAATGATCCCGATGAGGATGAAAGGTTCATTCTATTCCAGCTTGCTGTGATCGAAACTCTTCAGCGAATGAAATGGGCTCCCGATATTATTCATTGCAATGATTGGCAGACAAGTCTGTTACCCGTCTATCTTAAGACGAATTATAAATGGGATAAGCTTTTTGAAAATACTAAAACACTTTTATCAATACATAACATAGGTTACCAGGGAAGATTTTCAGGAATGTCAGTTCATAATGCGGGGCTTTCCTATTCAGAATATTATCCCGGCGGATCTTATGAACTTGACAACACATTTTGCTTTCTTAAAGCGGGAATTCTTTTTTCTGAAATTATAACTACTGTAAGTCCGACATACGCTGAGGAAATTCAGACAGAGGAATTCGGGGCGGGCATGGAAGGGATACTTGAGTTGAGGAAAGATGATCTTTATGGTGTGTTGAACGGAATTGATAGTGAAATTTGGAGTCCAGAGACAGATAAGTTTATTCCGTTCCGGTACACGTTCAAAGGTCTGAAGAATAAGAGGAAGTGTAAGATGGATCTTGTGAAGGAAGCAAAATTCGATTATCAGGAAAATGTTCCGGTCATAGGTATCATTTCGAGATTTGCGGGACAGAAGGGATTTGATCTTATGTTTCCGATCGCTGATGAACTGATGAGTCTTCCGGTTCAGTGGATAATTCTCGGAAGCGGTGATGACAGAACGGAAAGTTTTTTCGAACAGCTTGCAGAGAAGTATCCGGAAAAATTAAATGCATATATCGGATACAATAACCGGCTGGCACATTACATTACTGCCGGTTGTGACATGTTCCTGATGCCGTCACAGTATGAGCCCTGTGGACTTAACCAGATGTACTGCCTGAATTACGGTACTGTTCCTGTCGTTAGAAAGACAGGCGGTCTTGCCGATACGGTTAAAGATTATCACGAGACTGATGAAAATGGAAACGGTTTTTCATTCAAGGACTTTACTTCTTATGCTCTTTACTCGACCATTGAAAGAGCGGTATATATGTTCAAAGATGTAAAGGTATGGAAAGAGATCATGAAACGCGGAATGAAAGAAGATTTCTCCTGGAAACATTCTGCAAAAGAGTATATGAGATTGTATGGGAAGGCAATTGAAAGCAAATAGAGCCCCAACTTACCTCACTTACCTCACCCAACACACTCAAACTAAGTTAGACATTACAGTTTTAATGGATAATAAAGAAGCCGCCGCAGTCTTATTACGACGGTCTTCTAAAAAAAATTATTTAAATTTTGAGAGCAAACCAAGAGCTGTGATAAGTGAACTTTGCTTACCTTTGCTTTTGAAAGATTTTGGATTTATAAATCCAAGTATACCCGAAACTCCACCTGCAACATCAGCTATGTTTCCTGCTGTCTGAAGTTTATCAAGGATCCCGTCTTTTTGATTCGCCCAGTCCGGCAGAAAAGCAGATCCTTTTAAAGCACCAGCCAGCGAACCGGCAAGACTTGCATACTTCAGATAATCCGAAGATCCGATACCGCCGATCATACCCAGCAGATCATTCTTTCCGGTCTTTCCGTCGGAGAAAGAATTGGTCTTAAGACCTCCTATAAGTTGTCCCATTATATCACCAATCCCGAACTGCATGCCGGAATTATTTACATTAATTTTTGCAGGATCATTTTTGGCATTAATGCCTGAAGAAAATGCAAACAGAAGTGCAAAAGCCATTACTAAGAATTTAACTTTCATTAGGTTTAGTTTAATTAAGAAATATTTTATTAACTTTGGGAATCAAAAATAAATATTCTAATCGAAATATGAAAGTCTATGAGTTTAAATAATCGTTAAAGTAATTGCTCTCAAATTGTCATTCCCGACCGCCAGCATAGACACAGTTTACTCTCTATAATTGTCATTCCCGACCGCCTGCATAGAAATATTATAAAGTCAGAAGCAGACTTCGAGCAAGCGAGTCCCCCGCATTGTCAT
>JAWXBH010000248.1:0-3178 GCA_034439935.1 bacterium | reverse complement strand
TCCCGAACTCGCCTGCAGGGAAATTTGCTCTGTCATCATGAAATAGATATGCAGGCGGTCGGGAATGACAAGACTGGGGGGAACTCGCCTGCAGGAAAACCGCCTGCATAACAAATCATACAGTCAGAAGCAGTCCTCGTGCAGGCGAGTTCGGGAATCTCTGAATCGAAACCCAAACATTTATTTCGCCTTGTCATTCCCGACCGCCTGCATTTTCAATATTACAAAGTCAGAAACACACTTCTTGCAGGCGAGTTCGGGAATCTCTGAATCGAAACCCAAACATTTATTTCGCCTTGTCATTCCCGACCGCCTGCATTTTCAATATTATAAAGTCAGAAACACACTTCTTTCAGGCGAGTTCGGGAATCTCTGAATCGAAACCCAAACATTTCCTCCAAACAATATTGAACATTAAACATTGATAATTTATAATTGACTTCTTCCTGTTAATTGTATTTATTTTTAAATGTGAAATTAATAGTTTTGCAATTGGAAAAAAAAGATCATCACAATTAATGAAACTCACAATAAAAATTACAAAAGGTAAAAATCTTTTAATAGGACAGTTTAAAGAGATCCCGGCAGTGTTAACACAGGGAAACACAGTCGAAGAAGTTCAGGCAAACATCATGGATGCTCTGGAATTGTATCTTGCCGACATGAGGCAGGTAAAGACTTTGGAAAGCGATATCCTGATCAAAGAAGTAGAATTAACTTATTAATATTGAAGCATAAAGAATTTATACAACATCTGGTGAGTCACAATTGTCTCATAAACGCACAGGGTAATAATCACAACACTTACGTAAATCTTTCCACTATGAAAAAAGCTACGATACCAAGGCAATTCACCTTAGATGAGTCACTCTGTAAGGAGATCTGCAGGCAGTTGGGTGTAGAGCAGGTTAAGAGTTTATAAAGTTTATAAAGTTTGTAAAGTTTATAAAGTTGTAAATCCTTCTATCCCCGATAAGGAATCGCTGCTATGGTCTTATCAGTTTTACATAATTACTTCACTTCATCCCAATTTATAGCGGTTGGAGTACCGCTGATCCAGTCTGATCTCAGAATAGAGTATTGCAATGAATCATGAATAATACCATCGTGTCCGTGCCACGCCTGACGGTAATAACCTTCCAAAACAAACCCGCTCTTAATAAATAGTTTCCGCATGACAAGATTATCAAAACGTGTTGTTCCCTCGAATCTGTTCTGAATCTGCCAAGTATTGAATACATAATCTGTAATCCATTTCATAGCTTTACTACCAATCCCCTTCCCCCTGTAAGGTGAACTGATCCTGATATCAAACATCGGACTTCCTCTTCCGATATCCTGAAGATCAAATAATCTCATCATGCCGGCAATTTCGTCATTCATCGTTTCAATAAAAAAGCTTCTTGTGTTATCACCTTCAAAGTAACCTTTTTGCATAAGCTCATTCAGGTATTCTTCTGATAACAAGGGTGTGGAATAGAACATCCAGGGCTCACTTCTGAGAAAGTTAAAGATCTTATCCTTAACGGAGCTGACATCTGCACTTGCGATATTTACTTCCATAATATTTTTTTATTTTCCGGTAAATTTTTCTAGCTGCCTTCTGTGTCTTAAAATATGCACTATCGCGTGTTCAAGCATCTGTTCGAAATCATAATTCTGTCCCCATCTTGTTTTGATAATATTCTTCATCACTTCTTCATCACTGATATTCCATTTATTAGTCAGCGTCTCGAGTGTATAAGCCATCATCTTATCGAGTTCATCGCAGGCGATCTGCGGAGTAGTCACTTCGTAATCTACCTTCCGTTCAGTCAAAGTCTCATCAAACTGTTTCCTTATATAATTCGCATACCCGTATCCTGCACTTACTACGTGATTCATGAGCGACATCACGGAAACACATTCAGGGTCATCAGTTTCCTTATCCGAGATCATTGTATATTTATTTTGGTCAATGCTGTGCAGTACATTCTTAAGTTCATTTACAGCGCGTTCATATTCATCCATCAATGCGCCGGTTGCACCCGGTCTGTAATTTTTTGACATAGTTATAATAAGTTATATTGGCTTATTAAATTTCAGTGATATTGAAACTATAGGTTTGAATAGTTTTATAGTTGAAGATAATAATTTACGGTGATCATAAGTTCTGATCAGAGCAGGTAATCTTTTAAGTTAGCTTTATTCAGGATTTCCTCTTGAGCAAAACACCGGTCTGATAGCCATACGCCTCTTCATTATAAGAAACAATTTCAAATGAGGATCTGATGAGTTTCTTAAAGTAATCATTATCAAAAAAGACCTGCGGGGATTTTGCGCGGTTGAATACAAAAAAGTCAAAATCCTTCTTCGCGGCTTCATACATAGGGTGCTGATTTACATACTGACCGAGTGAAAGAACTTTCTCTTTGTTGAGAAGCTCTATGGTGTGATTGTCATGGATGGTAATATAAAGATAACCATTAGGTGAAAGAATTCTTTTCATTTCGAGAAGCCATGGTTCGATAAGGTTGTCTATGTGAGTGAATACCGAGCCGGAGTATATAAGGTCAAAATTCCTGTCTTCAAAAGGCAGGTGCGCATTGAATGTTGAAATGAGGAACTGGAAGGGCGGATTAAGATATTTATTACACCAGTAAATATGATCCCCGCTGACATCTGTACCCCAGATCTCATTATCGTCAGCATACTTTTTAAAATGCCTCAGCATTCTGCCTGAGCTGCATCCGAAATCGAGTATCTTCTTTCCTTTAGTAATTTCAAAGCCTGCTTTATCAAGAATCGCGAACATGTTACCGGTATCTTCAACGCCGCTTTTTAAATATTCAGCGTCATTGTCCGCGTAACCGATCCTTAATAAAGGAGGAGGTACAGGCATTCCGCTTTCATCACGCGAATAAATCTTCTCAGACTTTGTAATGATGTAGTCATTTACGGATTTATCATAAGGAAAATAAGAAACTGTATATCCGCTCTCCTTAATTGTGTTCTTAACCTTGGTCTTGAAATAAGAAATAAATTTTTTCTGTAAGCCCATTCAACTTTGTTCTTGTGATTTTTAATCTTTTAAATTATAGAATGACAAATTATGGAATTATAAAACTATTTACAATAAATATTTCTTAACAATTTTTTAATATAGCACATCAGAACAAAAATAAAGAAAAAGCTTGCC
>JAWXBH010000247.1:0-3912 GCA_034439935.1 bacterium | reverse complement strand
CGTTTGTTATTTGCACACAAAAATAAGTGATAGTTATTTTTCTATTTTTACTTTTTCAAAAATATACTAACAAATGGGTGTGAGTTTTTTCACACTCTGACGTTATCGGCAACCCTAATGACGACAGTGCAAACTTGAAACTGACTATAAAAAACATAAAATATAACTTTAGCAAATAATAAAAACGACAATGAAAATAAATTCATTTACAGCAGAAGGTGTTCACGACTACTTGAAGTTTGACATAGAATTTTTCCCTGACTTAACTTTTCTAATCGGAATAAATGGTTCTGGAAAGACGAGTGCTCTCAAACTTATTTTGGGCTTGACATCACCATCCTATCAATACTTAAATCAAGTTAACTACAAATTCTGTGAAGTTGTTTGTAGCAGTACAGAAAAGGAAAAGAATATTGTAATTAGAGCAGAACAAAACAATGCCGATAACTCATTTACAATCAGTATTACTTTTAATGGTAAAATAACCACTTCCGAGCCTATAAAGAGATTTTCCCGTAGTGAAAACACTCAATATGACTTTGATGAATTAACGCAAATTGAGCAAAGACATAAAGAGACATTTGACGAATTAGAGGTAACAAAAAGAATTAGAGAATTGGCAACTCCTAAATTTTTAGGACTGGATAGAAGAATTTACGAAGGGGCTAATTCGGACTTCAGATTTAGAAACAGAAGACAACAGCAATTTATACACCCAAAATACCGCAACAGGAGATATGACGGATTCCCTGAACCACAAGCAATTGATTTAAGTCTCGAAGAGGTTCAAGTTTTTGTTTTTGATTTTATCAGACAAATCCCTCAACAACAATTTCAAATAAGTGATGAATTCAAAGAGAAATTATTCAAAGAATCATTCAAGTTTTATGAGGATACTTCTGTAGGCGGAATACCGCCAACGGCTGAAATCATTGAAAGAAAAGAAAAAGTTCTAAAAGCGATAGAGGATTTAGGTATAAAATATATCAACTACTCCATAAACGATTTCTTTAGCAAAATTGAAAAAATTGCAAAAGAATTTGAGCAGATTGAAAAAAAGGAAAAAGAAGATTTTCTTTCACCTAAGTATCGTGATATTATAAGTCAATGGTATCTTAATGGCAATCAGTTGAAACGTATTGATGACATTATTACATACAGTCAAGAATATCAAAAGAAAATTATTGAATTAAAAGCTCCCCTTAAAAAGCTTGAAGAATTGACTTCAAATTTTTTAGGAGAGGGTAAGAAAGTTCTTCGGACTGAAACTGATGGTGAATTAAAAATAAAATTGAAAAACGGTAAATCAGCCAGCATTTATGAACTCTCTTCAGGAGAAAAGCAAATCATAATAATGATAGCTCATTTAATTTTTGAAGAATCACAAAAGGCATCAGGTGTATTCATTATTGATGAACCAGAACTTTCATTGCACATCGCTTGGCAGGAAATATTTGTTCAATCAATAATGCAAGCCAGTCCTAACACGCAATTCATTCTTGCTACTCACTCCCCTTCAATTATTGCTAAGGTTGACAAGGAAAAACATTGCCAAGATTTAAACAAATTTAATTTTTAACCTATGCTTGAATTAAGTGACGAACCCAAAAGGTTGGTGTCAACATTTTTAACTTACCGTAACGAAATTGACATTTATACCGAAGATGAATTGAAGGACAAAGAATTTTATAAAGTTCTTTTTAGCAGACTGCTTGACAACAAAATAAATATAAATGACATTACTCCTCTTGGAGCAAGAAAAAACGTAATTAAAAGATGTGAAACAGAACCAGATAACGGCAGAAAAAAAATTTTTATTATAGATGGTGATGTAACAATAATACACGGCAAAGACATTCCTGCACTTAAAAATCTTTTCGTTTTAGACGCTTACTGCATTGAGAATTTTGTTTTGGACAAGCAAAGCGTTCTTAATTTTATTTACTTGAATTGTGCTTCTAAACCAAAAGAAGTAATTGAGGACGAATTAAAATTTGAAAATTGGTTAAGTGGATATTCGAATAAACTCGTTGACCTGTTTATTCATTTTAGTATTACCGATTTCTTTGGTGGTAAATTCACAATATTCAATGCTCATAAATTTCACCCCAAAGAAAATTATTCCGAAGAAGTTGTTGACTTGGACATTGAAAAATTGAAAGCTGAAATCTTACTTCTTACGACAAAAGAGAATTATGAACACAAATACGAAGAATTAAAAAATCAATGGACAAATTGTGTTTCAAGTTTAATGACCATAGTATCGGGCAAAGACTACTTAATTCCTATTTTATTGTTAAAGACACAGTGTTTTAAAAAATCTAAAGCAATGCCAACAGTTGAAGAAGCAAAATTTATGCTTGCTCAAAATTGCAATCTTGACCGCCTTTCTAAACTTAAGGAAGCAATTGAAGCATTATGAAAACACACACGCTACTTGCAGTGGACAGAAGGGCAGCCGATAACAGCGGGTTTAAGAAATTGGCGGTTCAGTGGTTAAATGAACATGCTACCTCGCATCAACATTTGTGTTGGCTTGACAGTTTTGTGCTCCGAAATCGCCAACTTCTTAAACCCGCAAACCGTTAGGGGCAAATGTTGAAAAACTGAATGAACTAAGAAAACTGAGAATAATAAAATTAAATATGATTCATTGAGCAATATTATGAAAGGATAAAATTTTCAACGATCTGAAAATAATGAATACGCGGAGAATACATAAGCCACTGACAGACACAATGAAAAAAAAATCCAATAAAGACCTAACTCCAGAATTGATAAGCAAACAGCCTCAAGCAAGAACTATTTTTTCAGAATTTGAGAATCATTTTAGATCTTACGTATTTTATGTTGATGGAATGATTCAATGTCAAGTTTATACCAATCCGCATGGATATTGGGATGCACAAGCTTGCGGACATCTCGTTACAACGCAATCTGATACCTTTTTATTGGCATTAGGATATGCTCGAGTAGGTGAAAAATCTATAATTTCAGACATTCACGGAAATGGAAAACTAATTTTGAGTCGCGACAATTTGGAAGTTCAAGCGGAAAACGGTGAATTTGCTAGTTATAGCAGCCGTAAATTAAACCTTCAGTTTGATCAGCTTTTCCTTGATACATTTTCTGTTGTCGAAAATGGAGAACCCAGAAAACGCACTTCCAGAGATATTTCATTGTCAATATCGGAAAAAACCCTAATCAATATTTTAAGTGAAGATCCAAATCATCTCCACGGATTAGATCCTCGTAGTTTCGAGGTAGCAATTGCCATAAGCCTTAAGGAAATTGGATTTCGAAAAGTGTGTCTATCACGCTTCGTTAGAGACAGGGGTGTTGATATTTACGCAATCTATTGTGATGGCGAAACCGAAGAAACTGTGGTTATTGAGGTAAAGCACAGAAATGGAAGATCAGTTGGTCTAAGTGTAGTTGATCGACTAAATGGTGTACGTGATAGAGACAAAGTGGATAAAGGAATTATTTTTACCAATTCATCATTTAGTAATTCTGTTCGTAGAGAGTATCTTTGTAAATCATCTGTCATTGCACTCATTGACTTTGAAAAACTTACAGAATTACTCAAAGCTAGCAAGGCTAATTGGACTATGACATATTCGGGTCTCTGGACTACGCCTCGAAATAAAATCGACTTATAATACTGGATAGTCGGAGAAAACATCAGCCCCTAACAGCGGTTTGGCAAAAGTGGCGGTTCAGTCCTCCGCAGACAGATTTGTGGTTAATCAAAGCTTGGTTCTCCGCATCAACATTTGTGGTGAAAATCGCCACCTTCGCCAAGCCGCAAAACGTCAGGTTGTGAAAAAACGTCCATTTTTCAAATTTGCTTAAAAAAACACTTTGATAAATAGCAACAGCACCCCATAAAACGATTTATAGCAATGCTGT
>JAWXBH010000246.1:0-3141 GCA_034439935.1 bacterium | reverse complement strand
GATTCAGTCAAAAATAAATTCTGATGTAAAATTACCGTCAGGATACTTTATTACTTATGGCGGACAATTTGAAGCGCAGCAATCAGCATCAAAATTAATATTATTACTCAGCATATTTTCTTTGGCTGCAATATTTCTTGTTTTGTATATGCATTTTAAATCTGCAAGAATTGTGATGCAGATATTATTAAACATTCCTCTTGCATTAATAGGAAGTGTGATAGCAATTTATTTAACGGGTGGTGTTATGTCAATTGCTTCGATGGTTGGATTTATAACTCTTACGGGTATTGCATCCCGAAACGGAATAATGATGATCTCACATTATCTGCATTTGATAAAAGAAGAAGGTGAAACATTCGGTAAAGAAATGATCATAAGAGGATCCCTTGAAAGATTGGTGCCGGTCTTGATGACAGCATCGGTAGCAGGATTGGGACTCATTCCGTTAATGTTGTCAGCGGGTGAACCGGGAAAGGAAATTTTGTTTCCTGTTGCAGTAGTAATATTCGGAGGATTGATGAGTTCGACATTGCTGGATATTGTAGTTACACCCACGGTGTTTTATAAATTTGGAAAGAAAGCGGTCGATCATTATTTAGAACAAAGTAAGGAAAAGGATATAACCGGTAAAGATCCGGTTGCAGTAAATTAGAATTTCACAAATCTTCACTCATTCCCAAGCCCCAGCTTGGTAAGCAGTTTTCTTAATTTTACTAAGTTTAGTAACTATATTATTTTCAAATATTAACCAACTAATTTTAACTTAACAGAAAGGAATCAAAATGAAAACATTAACATCAATCACTTTAATTTCTTTGCTTGCTCTGAGCTTTATAATCTCAGCATGCGGGGAGAAAAAAGATGAAACAGTTCAAACAAAAAAAGAAGACAAAACCACAGCGCCAACTCAAACGCAACAAACACAAACTACAGTTACAGCGCCGAAGATCGGAATGATCTGGAATCAGGTTGAAAAAAAGAATGAAGCCCTGGGGCAGATAATTCAGGGAGGTAAAGCCCATCATTTTGATGAACCGATTGCAGAAGTAATAAATCTTTTAAAAACATTACCGGCTAAGTCAACAGGGCTTGATCAATCCAAACAGGAATTGCTAAAGACAAAGATCAGTGAACTGGAAATGACAGGAAGGACAATGGATGAATTCCAGCATTCAAAGAAAGCACCTGAAGTGAAAAAGGAATACGAAAAATTTACTCAAAACATAAAAGATATTAAGAATATTTATCCACAGGAAAGCTTTAATTAATTAATTACAGAAAGTTTAAAAAAGTAAGTGACGATAAAGACTGCTGTAAATAAAAGAATAACTCTTAATTTTTTAATACTAAATAAAATTTTCCATTAATCTAAAATCATAGTAAAATGAAAAAATTAAATTTAAGAAAGCCAGGTCTACATCCCTTATCAGCGGTATTCATTGTAATTCTAACAATGCTGATTCTCTCATCCTGCAAAAAAGTCGGAGACGTGAATGAATCATCTATGAAAGACCGTCAGATGAAGGACAGTATGGAAAAGGATATGGATAAGAGTATGGATAAGAGTATGGATAAAAATAATATGATGGATAAAAATATGAGTATGATGATGAATAAAATGAAAGAAATGAAAATGTCAGGCAATGTCGATGTTGATTTTGTAAATATGATGATAATACATCATCAGGGCGCAATTGATATGGCGACTTCTGTGATTTCGTCAGGAAAAAATGACAACATCAAATCATTGGCACGCAATATTGTAAAGGATCAGGAAAATGAAATTGCTGCAATGCGGAAATGGTTAGAGAAAAACAAAAATAATAAAAGCAGTGCGGGAGACAACAGTATGAAGCTGATGGAATCTATGAATAGTATGAGTGACGAAGATATGAAAATGTCGGGTGATCCCGATAAGGACTTTGTAATGATGATGATACCTCACCATGAAGGAGCAATAGAAATGTCAGAAGTTGAAATTAAGTACGGATCTGATCCGGAGATAAAAAAAATGGCTCAGGGTATAATTGATAAACAGAAAGCAGAAATAAAAATAATGGAGGAATGGAATTAATATTTTAAAAATAAATAACTCCTGAAATGTCTTAAATAATTTTACCAACAAGTCACCAAGAAAAAAGATTTGATTGAAAGCAACTTTGTGATTTTGTGGTAAAAGTTTATTGCAAACTTTCCTGGAGTTTCATTTAATAAAATTGATAAATCTAAATAATGGTCCATACATATAAGATTACAGGCATGACTTGTAATAGTTGTGTTTCAAAAGTACAAAAAACTTTATCGGGTATTGAAGGAGTTGAAAAAGCTGAAGTTACTTTGGATCCTCCACAAGCCGAAATAACAATGCATCATCATATTGAAACAAAAGATATGGATTCAGTTCTGAAAAAAGTTGGAAATTACAGTATCGAAGAACAGGCATCTGCAATTCATCAGGGGAATGTTCTTGAAAGCACCGAAGAGACTTCGAAACTAAAAACTTACAAACCTCTGATTGTAGTATTCCTATATATTATTCTTGGGGTAGCATTATTACAAATCCGATCGGGAGAGTTAGACTGGATGGAAATCATGAATAATTTTATGGGAGGATTTTTTCTTATATTTTCTTTTTTTAAAATGCTTGATTTGAAAAATTTTGCATTCACTTACAGCTCGTATGATATTATTGCAAAGAAATGGCTTGGATATGGTTACGTATATGCTTTTATAGAACTATCCTTCGGAATTTTGTACATACTGAAAGCTTATCCAATGTTTACTTATGCTGCAACATTCGTTGTGATGGGAATCAGCAGCATCGGAGTAATACAAAGCGTGATGCAAAAGAGAAAAATTCAATGCGCATGCTTAGGTGCAGTTTTTAATCTGCCAATGACAACCGTAACAATAATTGAAGATTTGTTGATGGTTTTGATGTCTTTAACAATGTTAATAATAATGTCGAGTAGCTTATAAGTTAACATCTGTCCAAAATAAAGAAAAAGCTTGCCACGAATTTCACTAATGATCACGAATTTGAAATATTATCACTAATTTTTAAAACAGAATTAACATAAATTTTTTTGGAAAGCACATAAGTATATCTTCAAGGTTATTTAAAGGTTGATTTTAAAG
>JAWXBH010000245.1:0-3006 GCA_034439935.1 bacterium | reverse complement strand
CGACACAAAGTTAGTTGAATTATTAAATGTCAGCAGCAGATCGGATGAGTCTACAAAGTCATCACCCGTAACATCAGTCACTACATATCCCGAAACAAAATTACCAGCATCATTAGAAATATCAATAACGTCACTCACATCCACAGAGCCATCCTGATTTACATCGCCGCTGTAAAGTGCATACACAGTATCTCCCTGAACAATGATCTGCTTAAGATTATTTCCATATGCCTGTGAAGCCGAAGTATGGAAATTGTATGTCAAGCTATCGGAATAAGCGACAGGAAATTTACTCCATGTCTCAATTGAGTTTCTGTGTTTGACCACTAAATAATAAGAGCCGCCTAACTGCGGATTGGTAAAAACAGGATGGCTTACCCCGTTATTCCATACAAGTGTTTTGGAAGAATCTGCAATTGAAAAAGGGGCCTGAGGATATCTTAAATAATAATTAACTGTGTCTCCCGACATCTGAAGAGAAGGAGAATTCAAATTCATTCCTCCTGAAAAATGTCCTTCGATGAACATTCCTAGAGTTACAAACACATACTCTATAAAGTGGTTTGTAGAATCGGTTATTTCGTATATAAAACCATTTAAATCCTTTCTATATGTAAATAACTTTGTTTGGAAGCCAGGAAAATAATTCTTCCATCTGACATTAGGTGATTCAGCAGAAAAATTTGTTGAGGTTGTTTTCAATTTCATCCTGAAAATCCGCATACCAGGTGAAGAATTATCCACAGATACACCACGACAACTTACATGATTTGCAGATATGTTTAAAAAAGTTGAACTCATTCCATCATTACTTGCGTTTGTATTCATTCCGCCCCCAGATAAAATACATTCTGATAGATCTGAAACAAAACTTCCTCCACTGTTAGTAACTTTGCTGTAACTTAGAGTTCCGCCGTTTGCAAATGAAGTATTTATTATCAACGCAAATGTTGCCAGACCATATTCCATTACTCCATTTCCATTTTTTCTCAGATAAATATCAAACTGAAGTTCATTCGGACTGACATATTCAAAATTCAATACTTTCAATTCATAATCTGTCTGATCGACACGATCCATTGAAAGCCAGACATCATTGTTTGAAAATGTAGTGTTTAATTCTGTCCATACAGCATAAAGATTACTTTGTAAAGATGGAGAGTATCCTGCTCTTGGACCCAAATTATAAAGATTGCTCGCAGAAGAATCATTTAACATAGTTTGTCTGAACCACCCGAATTTATCCACAATTACTTCGTAAAATCCGGGACTCGTTTCATTTGACCATGAGATATAATGCTCCAGTGAATTTCTTTTTGTTACAATATCCGGACGGGAGCATTTACTTCCCCCTGCAGGCTCAAAAAAACCTGAAGTAAAGTTGGTTCCCGAATTTGTTGTTTTAAAGTATTGTACATACACATCACTGCTTAAAAATTCATTATTAACGATCATTAACTCTGTACTAAAGCCGCTGCTGGAAATGTAAGCATGTGACCGTTTTCTCGTATTTGGCTGAACACTGCCGACAATGCTGCTTGTTATCAGAAAATTACTTACTGATGATTTATAAAAATTTATCTGCGCGAGATTGGTACCTATATGAGACTCTACAAACATTATGCTCTCATTGCCTGTTGCCACATCGTTATAAAAAGCAAGGTCGGTAAAATGACTGACTGTGCCGGTTGGATAATGATAAGAAAAATACATTACTGCAGGTTTGTAAGTTATCGTAGATAAAGTTGTATAAGGGTTCAGAATTTGTGCAAGTTTAGTGCTTGCCCTTCTGCCTGTGCTGCCGGCGCTGTCAAGACACGCAGAGATGTAAATGTACGCATTTGACCAATATGCTGCGTTATCGGACGTAATTCTTGGTCGGAAATATTTATTTGAAGCAACATCTCCCGGCCATGTCAGATTGAAAAGAAAAGTTGAAGCCCCCGAGGTAATTCTTGTTGACGACATCTTAATAAAATATTTACCCGTACTTAAATTACGTACACCATAAACAACGTGTAAATATTTATCGCCTGTAGTATTCTCGATAATTTCACAATCAACCTGATCATAAGAGATAACTTCATTTGCCGACATGCTAAACATAGTATATAAATTCCAGACGTATCCATCATAAGAATAATAGATCAAAACAGAATCACGATTAAACATACCATTATAGCCGCATGTCACTGTCCATATTCTACCGGCATTTGTACCTATTTGTTCAGAAGCAGTTGCATATCCATTAACAACACTCTGGGTTCTGATCTTTGTGGACTGACTTGTTGAAGTAAAATCTGTTTGTTCAGTTTCAAAAGAAGATTTTGTTTCAATGGCATCTTCTCCTTTTTTGGTGACTGAACCGCAAAGTTTGTTAAGCTCAATTTGAATTTTTTCTATATCTTCAGTATTACCTGATTTCTTTGCTTCCCATTGCTTTTGCTGCAAGAATAAAATTTCTGAAGTAATCTGAGTTTGTTCAACTGCTGAGGCATTCTCAGGAATTATGGATCTTAATTCTACTGGTACTTCCTTGTAATCCACCTGAGCTTGTAAACTAACTGCAAAAATTAACACAGGAACAAATACCAGAATAATTCTTAGAAATGTTTTCATGATTTATTTGTTATTTAAATTAATAATTGTTCATTGAAAAGACTACTTGTGTGGCCGGACTTTTACCCTCTGTATGACAAAGCATTCAGAGGGTTTATATGTCCGCTCTGAGTGATTGCGTGAGAATCAAGCTTGTGCGGAAGATTAACTTAAATTTCACTCAGAGAATTTTCGTAACCATTACAAACTTACTTCTTTATATCTCAGAGTGCAAAGAAACTTTTTGTTAAATATAAACAACTTTCTCCTCCTTTTTATCTGACAGGGTAAGAATAAAGTTGTTTTTTTAGCAAAATATCATAATATTAATCCTCGAAATCTAAACAATATTTCAATTGCTTGAAAATGGAATTATGCAAGGAATTGTAGAATGAATATAATTTTGGT
>JAWXBH010000244.1:0-7190 GCA_034439935.1 bacterium | reverse complement strand
TAATTACAGGGGAGAGATTTACTTTGAGTTTTCTATACCGAGAATGGGAAGAAGGATCGATGCAGTATTAATTATAAAGAATGTAATATTTGTTTTAGAATTTAAAGTTGGTGAAAAAATTTATCATTTAAGTGCAGTCGAACAAGTGTGGGACTATTCTTTAGATTTGAAAAATTTCCATGAACCTAGTCATAAACCTTTGATCGCGCCAATTCTAATTGCAACAGATGCGACAAATGAACCAACATTAATTTCAATAACTAATCATAATGATAATGTATTATTTCCAATAAAATCAAATGTTATTTTATTAGGAGAAATAATTAGGAAAGTTCTAGATTTTAGTAGTGGCGAAAATATTGAAACAGAATCTTGGGCAAACGGAAGATATTCCCCTACACCTACAATTATTGAAGCCGCAATCTCACTCTACAATAGTCATTCTGTTGAGGACATTGCAAGAAACGATGCCTCAGCAAAAAACCTTCAGACTACAAGTAATATAATTTCAAAAATAATTGAAAATGCTAAGAAGGATAAATTCAAAGCTATAGTCTTTGTAACGGGTGTGCCTGGTGCTGGAAAAACTTTAGTTGGATTGGATCTTGCGACCAAGCACATGGATAAGGAAAATAGAACAACAAGTGTATTTCTTTCTGGTAATGATCCTTTGGTATCAGTATTAAGAGAGGCGTTAACTAGGGATAAAGTGAAAAGAGAAAAGGAAAAGGGAAATAAAATTAAAAAAGGAAAGGTGTTCAGTGAGGTAAAAGTATTTATTCAAAATGTTCATAATTTTAGAGATGAATATTTGATAGATGAAGGAATTCCGGTTGATCATGTAGCTATATTTGATGAAGCACAACGAGCATGGAACAAAACTCAAACGGTAAATTTTATGAATAGGAAAAAGAAAATTCCTAATTTTGATTTTTCAGAACCTGAGTTTTTAATATCATGTCTTAATAGACATCAAGATTGGGCGGTAATAGTTTGTTTAGTTGGAGGTGGACAGGAGATTCATACAGGCGAAGCAGGTATCGGCGAATGGATTGAGTCTTTGAATCGTTCATTTAAGGAATGGAGAATATTTATTTCATCAAAATTAACTGATAACGAATACACTGCGGGTGATTCTTTGAAACTTATAGAAAAAAGTGTGAAGGTAATTAAAAAAGACGAACTACATTTATCAGTCTCAATGCGTTCTTTTAGAGCAGAAAATGTTTCTCTTCTTGTAAAAAATATTTTAGATATGGATGTAGACAAGTCAATTGAGAATTTGAATTTATTGAAAGACAAGTATCCAATTATATTAACGAGAGATTTAAATAAAGCTAAGAACTGGTTAAGATCAAAAGCTCGTGGCTCAGAAAGATATGGGAACGTTGTTTCCTCACAAGCAATTAGATTAAAACCATTAGCTATAGATGTTAGATCTCCTACTGATCCTATTCATTGGTTTCTGGGAAGTAAAGAAGATGTTAGATCTTCATATTATTTAGAAGATGTTGCCACCGAATTTCAAGTTCAAGGATTAGAACTAGATTGGTCATGTGTGACGTGGGATGGAGATTTTCGGTATTCTCAAAGTGGGTGGGAGACATATTCATTTGTTGGAGAGAAATGGAATAAAATTAAAAAGCCCGAACGGAAACAATATTTAAAAAATGCTTACAGAGTATTATTAACAAGAGCAAGACAAGGAATGATAATAGTTGTACCAAATGGTGACGTTAATGATCACACGAGAAAGCCTGAGTATTATGATGCCACATACAATTATCTTAGAAAGGTTGGATTTGCAATAATTTAATTCCTTCATAAATCCTACTCTCCCGCACAGTTTCCCATGCAATATGATATTTAAACTTATCACCCTATATCATTTCATCCGGTATAATGTAAAATTATCCTATCACCAAAAATATTTATTAGCTATGATCACTGATGAATGAGTTTAAAAAAATATTAACCGAAGCAATAAAAAAAACTCCATCTTAAAAAAAGATGGAGTTTTTTTGTATTACTCAGATCTTAAATGATGGTCATGGAGCTGCAACCACAACGGTATTAATTGCATTGTTATATGTAATTATGAGATCACTTACATCAACAAAATAGTCCCCATTCACATCAGTGCGGACATATCCTGTGGTGGAACCTATCACGTCATTATATATATCGAGCATGTCAGATGCATCTACTATTCCATCCTGATTTACATCACCGCTGTATATTGCATAAGTTGTCGGAGCATTATTAACCATTTTCATATTATTTCCAAATGCCTGACTTGCAGAAGTAGTAAAGTCATAATTCATTGAAGTACCTGCCGTAAATATTTCTCCACCGGATTTACTCCATGTTTCAATCGTGTTCCTGTGCTTGATAACAATATAGTATGTTCCGTTTGGCTGTGTAAACTGGAACGAGCCGGTTAATGTCAATGAATCGACTGTTGATTTGGCGGAATCCAATATAGTGTATGGAGAGAAATTCAAATGAAGATAAGCTTTTACAGTATCTTTAATTGATAAAGTCTGTGTACCCGGATCATAAAATCCTTCGGGGACAACTTTGATGTTTATAATTGAAGCGTTGATACCATTGCATGAACCCGGTATAGGCTGGAAGCCCGGAGCAGCATTGAAGTCAGTTCCATTTGTCAGATACGGAACATATACAACTGCACCGGAGATTTTTGAAGTAACAATACTTCCGTTAGTTGTACCGTACCAGTTACACGTGGCACTTTGAATCGTCGCTGCCAAAGGACCGTTACTTTTTCCGTTAGCATCTCCTTTATAAGAATTATTTTGCTCGTTTTTTACAACAGGTCTGTAGGTATTAATTTGCATTTCAGTATTGGGTTGTTTCAGGATACCTGCGTTTTGAAGCAAGGTGGTTGAATTCCTTATTGCAGTTGCACTTAGTGTAATGCTGTTATCATGATACTCACCATTTACAATGCCTGACCCGGTGTTCTCAACTATTATTCCATCAAGACAATTGGAAACGAAATTATTTGTGAATGTAATATTAGTTGTTTCTGCGTTTCCGGAATATGGATTCATACCTTCGGCTTTAGTTGTATCACCTCCGTTTATGGTATTGCCCGTAATTTTAAATGTTCCTTTTTCAGAAATTACTCCCCACCAGTTAGGCGTGGCACCCATACTTCCGGTACTATTTGTAATCCTGCTGTTCGTAAGATTAACATTGCCATCCTGCATGTAAACTCCAGTCTGGCAATTGCTTACTGTATCACCTGAAACGACAACTGTGTCAGAAGGTTGATAAATCAAGATACCGCATGAAGCTGCAGTAAGCATTGTGAAGTTAATATTGCTTACTTTATTATTCTTGATCGAACCTTTAGCACCAAAGCCAACCTGAATTCCGTTTTGTGCAATGAAGTTAATTGGTCCGGACCCGGTTACTGTATTACTATCTACAACAGTTGTGAGATTAACACCCGATAAAGAGGTTCCATTTTTTTGGAAGTCATAGATGGTATTGTGAAGTACATTTAATGCCCTTGCAGTACCATTGTCATCAAATGCATAAATACCTACTCCATGCTGATTGCCGTTCATCGGAGTTTCACGTATAGACTTTATCTCGCAATCACGCACTGTTCCTCCCGCGTTGCGGTATCCGATTCCGATAAAACGATAATTTGCATTTCCTTTTCCGGCACCATCAACAGTAAGATTCTTTATTGTTACACCTGAAGTATCATGTACATACACAACAGCTCTGTTATTATTTGCTCCTGTTACAAAGAACAGCGGCAATGTGTTTGGTGAAACTATAGTTGTCAGACCGCTTCCCTGACCTGCAAGAGTAAGTGCTTTGTGTATTTCTACCTGCTCTGTAAATGTATGAGCACTTACATTTAAAACATTTGTTGCTGAAGCATCATCAATTGATCTTTGAATCTGACCATATACAATGTTTGTTTGTGAAGTATTGTCAATTCGTTTATCATATACATTTGACAAACTCGGAACTGTGTTTGGTGAACTTTCCGAAACGTGAATGTAATTGTTTGAGAAATTATTTGAATTATAAATAACACCGGCATTAGAATCATATCCAAAACCGCCGGCATCTGTCAACAATCCTACTTCACATGCACTCACATTATTTGCAAGTAAGCCTGCACCACCGATCGTCGTCGTATTTCCTGTCGGAGTATTAGTCTGGTCAACACCAACTCCTGCAAGCAAAATTCCGCTTGCATCATCCGGTGCAGGACCATTGTATTGATCTCCCGACACAATGTTGCTTGTTATTATTCCATAAGAACCATAACCGAACTGAATGCCGTTCTGTCCGTTCACATGCTGAGTGTTCTGACCTGTAACAATATTATTTGTTACAATTCCGTGAGTGTTAAGTTCATTTATTAATATCCCTGTCTTTTGATAATCATCGATCATGTTATTGGAAACAGTCACTGTCTGATTCATACTGACATCATAAGTATGATTTGCAAAGAAAGCATTTCCTGACTGAACTCCGCTGTATGTTGCATCTCTTACTTTTGTAATTCTTGAATTAGTAAAGCTGCCGCTGGCTTCAAAATAATATACACCTGAGAATTTCGCTCCTCCTCTTCCATCGCCGTCTACTGCAATATGGCTGATGTTAAATGAAGTAGAAGGTCCCGAGATATAAATCACCGATGTAAATCCGGATCCGTTTCCATTTGATATTGGACTCATAACTGCAGGCGCTTTAACAACTGCAGCACTTGAACCTGCACTGTCAGCCCCTCTTATAGTAAGAGATTTATTCGTATTAATCTCTTCCTGATAAGTACCTGCATCAATAAATATTGTATCTGATGGTAATGCAACTAACATCGCATAAGTAATTGTAAGGAAAGGAGATGCAGCCGAACCATTGTTAGAATTATTTCCTATGTTACTTGTAAATACATCATTTGCAGTAGAGCCATCGTTTACATAGAATCTAGTCGATGGCAAACCGTTGCATGCACCCGGTGTAGGCTGGAATCCTGCTGTAAAAAGGTCATCGTCAGTACCAACAGTCAACCATGGTGTATAAGGACAAGATGCGATATTTAATCCATACAGTTGTCGGTTTAATCCCGGATCAGTTCCTCCAAACTGGGATGGTGTCTGAGCTGCATATCCCGGCTCTCCTGCTGCTGCTGCAACTGCCAAAGGAGTAGCTGTTCCGTACCAGTTACAAGAAAAACTAAGACCGGTATGATCGCCGAAAGGGGTTGCTGTATTGCGCTGGAAGTTGACTTGTGAATACCAGTTGCCTGTAATACTATTATTAGTTACATGGACATCAGTACAAATGACACCGGATGCAAGATCATAATTGAAAAGAATTCCGTGGGTAAAATTATTTCTTATGAAGTTGTTATGAACTTCAGCACCGCTGAAATTATTTCCAAAATGAATTCCGGTACGGTTGGAATCAATTATTGAATTAATAATTGTAACGTTCTGTGCATTGTTACAGAATATAGCATTGCGGTTTGAATGGAAACGTACTTTATCAATTGTTACACCGGTGGTAGTTTGTGCTATGTTTACACCCTGATTTTTAGTATCATTATTCCAGTCTGTCAGAGTCACTCCATAGTCCCTTGTTACAGTTACATTTCTCAAAATGGAATTGCTTGAAGACATAAACACAGCATCAGGGGCTGCATTATAAAGTCCTCTTAAAATTGCTGAATGACTTTGACCAAGTACCGTCAAAGCTTTATTGATATTGATGTCTTCATTGTAGGTTCCGTCTTTAACATTAACAGTCCAGGATGCTGAAGCTGCATTAATTCCACGCTGTACCGAAGGAGTAGTAGTTGCAGGTGAAACAAAACTGTTTACAGTGACATAATCATTATTTGCTTTTACAGTTACAAATCCTAATCCGCTGTCGTCAATGACATGCTGAACCTTATCTTCCAATAAGAACAGGTTTGCTAAAGACATTGCAGAAGGTAATTCTAATCCTGAGCCAACATCATATTTATTGTTTGTTCCGTCAACATTAGCAGTTACCTTTCCTTTTGTTGAAACGTATGTACCGTTCCACACCGGATCACCTGATGTTGAAGTAGTTTCATTGTTCAAACTGATATTCTTGTTTACATTAATTTGAAAGAGATTTTCATTTACAGCAGTGCCCAATGTGACTGTTCCAATCGTAGAAATATTATCGGAGTTTGCTAATTCCACTGATACACCCGCCTGACTTAAAGCCGTGTTCCCATAGAATGAATTGTTGAGAATAACAGCTCCGCTTGTAAATGCTGATTGTGTAGCTGTTGTGCGCTGCTTAGTATCTATTCGTATTGATCGGAAATTCACTGCTGATAAATCAGGTGTAAAAGTATTATTATCTATTGTTACATTATTTGCTCTTCCTGAAAATAATCCGAAGTTAACATAATTCTGAAAAGCGTTTCCTGTGATAGATAAACTTGATCCCGCAGTACTGATATTTTTTAATTCAAGTAATGCAAAATCCGTTCCCGGTCCGAATGCATTTGCCGGCTCGCATACATTATTTATAAAAGTGTGAGCTCCTGCTCCGGGTGAATTTATTTCTGTTGACCCCTTCAGATTATTTCCTTCAATATTTACTAGTCCGCCTCCTATGCCACCTGCTTGGAATGCGTAGAACCCATTGATATCATTGAACTTCCAGCTTCCATAACAATTGTTGGTTCTGACCCCCCGACCGAGCGGAGATGTTCCTGTATGGGTAACTTCATTGCTGTCAATATTTACATTATCAAACGGTCCCGCTCCAAATGTTCCTAATTGCATTCCGAAACTGTTGAAAACAGGAACACCGGTTGTTGCTGTTCCGTTAACAACGCTGTTTTTAATTGTTAAATTATTGAAGGTTCCGGAAGTTGCTGCAAGGATTCCTGTGTTTACTGTCCCCTGATTAAATTTTACCAGAAAGTTATTAATAGTAACATTAGCAGAAGTAACCGAAAATGTTTGTCCTGAAACTCCTTCTACTGTCGGACGGGAATTTGGAGATCCGCTATTACCAACAACAGTTAACTGCTTATTAATAACAACACTCTCATTATAATAACCCGAATCAACATTGATAACATGTCCGTTTAGAGTCTGAGCATCATTGATAGCTGCCTGAATTGAACAGAACATTTCGCTTGTATT
>JAWXBH010000243.1:0-12108 GCA_034439935.1 bacterium | reverse complement strand
TCCAAATCCATTCAACCCGTCTACAAGAATTAATTATACACTCAGAAATCAAACCGAAGTAACGCTGAGTGTGTTTGATGCAATGGGAAGAATGGTAGCAAGTATTAATAAAGGAGTACAGGAGCCTGGAAGTCATTTTATCAACTTCAACGGTACCAAACTTTCTTCAGGAGTTTATTATTACAAACTACAAACTGCATTCTTCACTGATACAAAGAAGATGCTGCTTATTAAATAATTTTCAAAACAGATATTGCAACGATCAAGCCGGAAGGAAATTTCTTCCGGCTTTTTTTATTTAAATGAACTTACTGATTTCTTATAAATCTTCTGAATCTTATGAGTTTTATATTTCCCTTGGTATGAATATTTTTAACAAATGAAAATTTCTTTTACTTCTTTTCTTCTACTTCTATTGATGAGTTCAGCCAGACTATTTTCATCCACAGGTGACACCATAAATGTGATCACTCATGACGAAGTTATAGTTATCAC
Organism: bacterium; assembly: GCA_034439935.1. Lineage (GTDB taxonomy): Bacteria > Bacteroidota > Ignavibacteria > Tepidaquicellales > Tepidaquicellaceae > JAGPCH01. Next base: position 11,613 of record JAWXBH010000243.1, on the reverse strand, counting down.
AGACCCGTCAAAAGGCTTCAACGCATATCCGGTATGGAAATTATTCCCTGACGAAAGTATAAAATACCGTAAAGCAACCCTGTTCATTACATACCAGTGTCCCGATAGTCAGCGCTGCGGAGAATGGGATTACATAGATAATATTTTCCTGAGAAGAAAAGGAGGCATTGATACTTCGATGGACATTGAGCTTGCCAGGATGATATCTCCTTATGGATCGAGATTCGATGCCGACTGGAAATTTCAATGGAAGACCGATGTAACGGATTTTTCCTTTCTGCTTCATGATTCTGTCGAGATAGAATTTAATCATACCGGCTACGAAAGTAATACCGACAGAGGCTGGCTTATCACTCTTAATTTTGAATTAATTGAAGGACCGCCGGCACGTGAGGTTCTGGGATTTGAAAAACTATGGAACGGATCTTTTCCTTATGGGAATGACAGCGACAGAATTGAAAATTATCTCACTCTCCACACATTTGAAAATGATCTTAATGCTGACATCGCAAGAGTAAGAATTTTACAGACCGGTCACGGGATGGATGACCTTGAGAACTGTGCGGAGTTTTGCAGCAAGTACAGAAAATTTTACTTTGATAAAAAGCTCATTGAACAAAAGCAGATCTGGCGGGAATGCGCCGACAATCCTTTGCACCCGCAGGCAGGCACGTGGATCTTTGACCGCGCGGGATGGTGTCCGGGTGCAGTTGTTAATCCTGATGTCTATGATCTCAAATTAAACAGCGATAGTAATCATACAATCAGTATTGAAATGGAGCCATACATTAATCCGATTAAACCGTCTGCGAATTATGTATTCAGCTCATATTTGTTTTATTATAAAGAACCGCTATCCGGCACCGACATTTCAATTGAAGAAATAATCATACCAAGTAAAGAAGACATTTATTCCGGAAAGAATCCCTCCTGCATGAACGCGGAGATTGTTATAAAAAATAACGGCAATGTAAAGATAAATGAAATGGAAATTGCTTATGGGATAGAAGGTGATCCGCAGCAAATCATAAAAGACAGCACTTCAATTGCTTCCGGGAAAAGTGAGAACATAATCCTACCGGGGTTGATCTCCTCTGTGCCGGGAATGCAAAGATTTAATGTTGTAATTTCAATTGACGGAGATGAATATCTTTTTGACAACAGCAAAACTGTGGAAGTGAATTTACCTCCTGTGTTCGATCCAAAATTTGTTCTACTGTTGAGATCAAATACTGATTCAACCGGCAACAGCTACATTTTAAGGAACAGCGAAGGTGCTATCATTAAAGAAAGAAATCTGGGTTCTTTGAAATCAAATTTTTTATACAAAGATACTTTCGATCTTCAGCCCGGATGCTACGAACTGGTGGTGAAGGATACCGCTAACGACGGACTTGATTTCTGGTTTAATCCTGAAGGCGGATATGGTTATGTCCGGATAGTCGGCACGGATGGTGAGCTGATCAGGTCTTTTAATTCAGATTTTGGAAGTGAGATCAGACAACAGTTCACGGTTACAGGTCAGAAGGGAGTGAGAGGAGATGCTTCCTCTATGCTTAACATTTTCCCGCCCAGGAATTCCGGGAAATTTACTACGGATATATTCCTGAACTTTAAGCAAGACGTAACACTTCAGATAACTAATGAGGATAAAAGTAAAATTGTTTTTGAAAAAAAGCTGAAAAAATTTAAAGACGGGATGATCGATGTTGATATAAGCAAAGAGCCTGATGGATTTTATTATGTTAATCTTTTAACTGAACAGAAGATAGTCTCGAAGAGAATTAAGGTGAAGCGGGATTAGATTTGTAATTTTTTATTTTTTGATATGAATTGGGATGGAATCTTTTGCAATATAATTTCAAAATACAATATTCACAGACACAATAATTAAATGAGCATAATAAAAGAAATTTACGATGTTACAAAAGACCTTGCCGGAAACAAGATCGCACTGAACAAGATCAAAAGAGCTTTACTTACTGAAATCAAGCTTAACAATAAATTTCTTGAAGATATATCTGACAATGAAAAAAGACTGAGCGATGTAAGACTTATACAGATCGTAGCTAATCTGGAAATTATTGAAGTAAAGGCGGCTATAACCTGCGGGCTGCCGTTCGAGCTGATCTCTTTAAAGAAGGCGGACAAGGAAATGATGGAAGGACTCGATCCGATAAGAGCGCTGGACAATGACCTCGAGACGGTTCTGGAAAAGATCTACATAAAGATCGCTTATCTGAAAAAAGATTTCGCATCAGAACATATCAATCTCTACATCAGAGTAAGAAATATATACAATTATAATAAGCTGCTTCAAAAAATGATCGGTAAATAAATTATGGAAATATACATTGCTATCGGGATCATAGGCGGGGCATTAATGATGCTCATACTGTACCTCATATTCAGGGATAAGGATTCACCGTCAAAGCTTGTAAGAAGCAATGTCATACAAAACGAGGTAATGAATGATTCTGAACTTAAGTCAAGAGTAATACAGCTCATTTCGCAGGGAAAAAAGATCGACGCAATAAAGCTTGTTGTTGCTAATAGAAAGACCGGATTAGCCGAAGGGAAACGGATAGTTGACCTGCTGCAAAATTTTGATATCAACGACATTAGTTCTTTACAGAATCTGAAAAATGCTGCGGTTGAAATAAAACAAACCCCTGAATTCGCATCTCAGATAACGCAACTTCTTCAGCGTGGTAAAAAGATCGAAGCAATTAAGCTTGTTGTTCAGAATAACAGGATGGGATTAAAAGAAGCAAAGGATTTTGTTGATAATTTTGAAAACAAAATGAAATAGATTCAGAGTAAATTATCGCTCACAAATCTGAAATAGTTTCTTTGATATAAGATCACATTATATTTACTTTTGTATAAAAGATAATACTATGAAAAAAATATTATTAGCCTGTTTAATATTGCTCTCGTCGAAAATATTTTCGCAGAATGTCTGGAGTCCTGCAGGGCAGATGTTTGGAACTGCCGATAATGTAAGATCAATTGCAGCAACAATTAACGGTGATCTGTACGCTTCGAGCTGGGCAAGAGGGATCTACAAATCTACAAACCTCGGAGTGACGTGGAGCTTGTCAGGACTCGCCGGCAAAAGAGTCTCAGTTATTGTCGATGCTCCTAACGGTAACATATACGCGCTTTCAATGACAGTTGACTCATCATACATACACCGTTCGACAAATGAAGGAAATACCTGGACGAATATTTTTGTAAAGTCCTTTCCGCTGAATTATGCGGGAGGCGGTGCCATTGTATTCCCTTCCGACGGCTCAATACTTGCGGCATTTTCCGTGACAGTAGGTCCTACCATCGGTGATGTTTCAGGCTTTGTTTACAAATCAACCGATAACGGCAGCAGCTGGTTCAGAACTGTTCAGATAGGAGGAGGCTTTGTCGGGGGAATGGTGATCACCTCCGATAATAAAATACTTATCGGCACATCATTATCAGGTGTATTTTATTCAATCAATAATGGCAATTCGTTCGCTCATCTTGGAACATTCCCTCCTGTATTCATCAGAACAATAATCAAGGCAGACGATGACGCGGTTTATGTATCAGACGCGTTCGGACTTAGCAGGTCTACAGATAACGGAGCTTCCTGGATAAATGTAGGAAGCCAGCAATCAACATCTTATCTTCGTGCCGCCATATCCGCTCCGGACGGTACTTTATACATTTCAATGGATGACAGGAAAGTATTTTATTCAACCAACAGGGGTGATAAATGGATACAGATGAATGAAGGCTTACCGTCTGCAGCTTATGTTTATTGTTTTGGATATTCATCCGGTAAACTTTTCGCAGGCACGACCAACGCCGGAGTTTATGTTTATGATAGTCCTACATCAGTTGGTGATCCTGTTGCTAATGTAAATGATTACCGGCTTGAACAGAATTATCCTAACCCGTTCAATCCCAATACAATTATTAATTTCGAAGTACCGTCAAATGTCAAAAACCAAATTTCAAAAATCAAATTTGCAGTATATGATATTTCGGGGAAAGAAGTCTCAGTTTTGGTAAATGAAATCAAGGGTCCGGGAAAATATGAGGTCAGGTTTGACGGCAGCAATTTTTCAAGCGGGATCTATTTTTATAAGCTTGAAGCGGATGGGGAAACAATTGATGTAAAACGAATGATGCTTGTAAAGTAAGTTTGTAAAGTTTGTGCTCTAAAATCTAAAATCATTTGAGTTTTTCACTCAGCCACTTCTTCTGAGCAGTGGCTGTTTTTTTTACCCTGCTCATGATCTCACCCTTCTCGCCTTTGCCTTCCTGCAACTCGCAAAGCTCTTTGGTAAATTTAAGAAAATTGTGCATAAGATCTTTGATGGCTTTTGGGACAAGCTTTTCTCTTTTAAGAATATGCTTGTATGAATCCATAAGCGAGTATATCGGCTCAAACTGACCAAGCTCGTAGTAATTTTTAATTGTAAGATTCTTCACAAGGAATTTCTGCTGGTTAAGCTTGAAGTTTATCTTTAGAAGATAATCGAGACTTTCTCTGTAATTTTTTTTTGCAAACGAAAGATTAGCATTACAGTAGTTAAGGATACTATCCCTGATATCAGGATTAAGACTGCCCGGATATTTTTTAATGAAGCTTTCAGCAAACTTCAGTTCATTAAGACTTATGCTTACAGTAACTATGTTGATGAACTGAAACTCCGACAAATATCTGCCCATCACATTTCTCTCAAGACTTTCCTTGTTGAGCCCGAAGATCTCTTTTAAAAAAAGATCATTCCCTTTCTCATACTTCTCGGCTGCAAAGTTAACCAGAGTTGTATAAATGCTGTTAAGCTCTTCTGCAGGTATGATCTTGTAAAATTTTTCCTTAAGCTCCTTCAGTCTGAAGTACGCGCTGTCATCATTCTCTTTGTAAAGCATAAGCTCGGAAGAAAAGATCTTATAAGCGTTTGATCTTTCCGGAATGTTCTTTTCAATATATCCGGAGATCTCTTCGAAAAGGTTGAGATCAAAATCAGCATCAGTAAAATTCCTCTTCTCCTTCAGGCGTTCGACATACATATGGATCATCATCAGTGAAAAGTAGCTTATGAAATTCTCAGCTTCCTTATTAAAATACATCAGTGACTTTTCCCTGTCCCTGTTGAAGTAAAATGTTTTAGAAAGCGACGCGAGCCTGAATTTATTGTAATAATACTGCGTGTCCTTCAGCCGGTCCTTTTCAACAAGCTTATTGCTTTGCTTCGATTTAATTTCAAACAGATTGTCAATCCTTCTGAGACTTAATTCATCAAGCAAAAGCCGGTCCTTGCGATGGCTGTCTCTTTCAAGATTAGTAAAGATGAGGAATTCTTCAAGCAGCTTCATCAGCTCGGAAATCAGCTTACGGATAGTGGAGTCATTGTACTTCCTTCCGGGATAAAGCTTTTTGAATACATGCTCGCCGGTGAATTTTTCACTTTCAAAGTCAGGATAAAAATTCTTTATCTCCGAATAAAACCGCACGACATATATGCCGGCTGAATTATAGACGGGTGAGATAATGAATTTATCAAACTGCTGAAGCTCCGCTTTACTCAGTGTTTTAAGTATGCGGACTACTTTACTCTTAACCATCAGTTAATTAATTTCAAACTTAAAAATTGTAAAAAGTTTTCTTTGTTTAAGCAAAATGTAATAATTAATTTATAAGTGAAATGAAAATTAATTATCAATGTTCAATGTTCAATTATTTTTGAAATAAAATTTAATTAACTTAATAGTGAGTAAATTAATTTTAACAATTGCGTACAGCTAACAGACGTCAATATATTAAAGGCGAAGCTTGTGCAGGAATGGACTGGATTTAATTTTGACAAAGGGATCGAAAATATATAATTTAAATATGAATCGGTGTGTGAGATTTATTGAGCTCTTTCAATCGATAGGAAATTTTATCGAATTATTTAATAATCAAAATTGTAATGTTTGAATTTACTTAATCCAAATCATCCCAATGAAAACGATTACTGTCCTGCAGAGCCGGCTGTCAAATTGAAAAAAAACTTCATTATCATATCCGGCTGCTCGGGTTCAGGTAAATCAACCTTAATGCAGGAGCTTTCCGGCAAGGGGTTTAAAGTAATACATGAAGCGGGGAGACAGATAGTGAAGGAACAAAATTCTATCGGAGGTGATGCTCTGCCGTGGAAAGACTGGATGAAGTTCATTGAGCTGACGGTCTCGAGAACTATGTATATGTATAATTCAATGATCAATGTAGAGGAAATTGTTTTTTTTGACAGGTCGATAGTTGATCAAATAAGCTGGGGGACGGACAGCAAGCCTGTGCCGCCATATCTGATAAACGCTGCACTCAATTACAGGTTCAATGAAAATGTTTTGATCAGCCCGCCGTGGGAAGAAATATATTCTACTGATAACGAGAGAAGACACAGCTACAAAGACGCTCTTGCATCATACGAGTCTCAGATAAAAGCTTATGAAAAATTTAATTATAAATTTAATATTATTCCAAAGCTAACTGTAACCGAAAGAGCAGACTTTGTAACGGAGTTTGTAAAAGGAGTAAAATAAAATAAGCCTTACAAGATTGAGTAAGGCTTATAAAATTTATTAGTAAAGATGTATATCTAAAATCTAAATCTCAAATCAAAAGCTATCTTCTCAGCAACACTTTCTTATAATAATCAAGATCCTCAAGCACCTTGCCGGTTCCTCTTGCAACTGCGGTCAGCGGATCTTCCGCGACATGAACAGGCACGCCTGTTTCCATTTTTATTCTTTCATCCAATCCTTTGATCAGCGCGCCGCCGCCGGTCAGGAATATACCGCGGTCAAGAAGGTCTGATGATAATTCTGGTGCTGTTTTTTCAAGTGCTACTTTTACTGCTTCGATCATTTGTGTTACAGGCGCGTTCAGCGATTCACGGATCTCGATTGAACTTACTTCGGTAATCTTGGGGATACCAGCGACAAGGTCACGTCCTTTGACTTCAATGATAACTTCTTCCTTCAAAGGCATTACAGAACCAACCTGACACTTAATTTCCTCGGCAGTTCTTTCACCGATAAGTATGTTATGATTGTTTCTGAAAAATCTTATGATGGATTCGGTCAGCTCGTCGCCGGCGATCCTGATAGATGCTCCGTTTGTGATCCCCGATAAAGCGATGACAGCGATCTCTGTGGTTCCTCCTCCGATGTCAACGATCATGTTTCCGTAAGGAGCCATTACGTCGAGACCGATGCCGATAGCTGCTGCCATTGGCTCGGAGATAAGGTATACTTCCTTTGCTCCGGCATGTTCGGCAGTATCACGCACAGCTCTTTTTTCAACTTCGGTAATTCCGCTTGGTACACAGATAACAATTCTCCTGGAAGGCATCCAGCTTGAGCTGATCTTCTTGATGAATTCCTTGATCATGCCTTCGGCAATTTCAAAATCGGCGATAACGCCGTCTTTCATCGGTCTGATGGTTGCAAGCTCCTTATGAACTCTACCCATCATTTTTTTCGACTCTTCCCCTATGGCAATTATTTTTCTTGAAGCAACGTCATAAGTTACAATTGAAGGCTCGTTAAGAACGATTCCTTTGCCTTTCATATAGATCAATGTATTCGCAGTTCCCAGATCTATTGCTATGTCATTTGAGAACATTCCTAATATGGGCATTTAACTTTCCTTATATCTATCGTTTATGTTTTTGAAATTTATTTAATGTTTGAAATGTCTGATGTTTGTGAAAGCCATTGCCATATTATATTCATCCGCTGCTTTTATTACTTCATCATCTTTTACCGAGCCGCCCGGCTGAACGATCCCAGCTGCGCCGGCTTTTGCAATTTCGATCAGTCCGTCAGGGAATGGAAAAAAAGCGTCTGACGCCGCTATGCTTTTATTAAGATCGTGTCCGAAATCCTTTGCTTTCGTGACCGCTATCTTTGTTGAATCGATCCTTGACGGCTGTCCACCGCCTATTGCCAGCGTTTTCTTATCACGAACAAAAACTATCGCGTTTGATTTTGTATGCTTTACAATCTTAAATGCGAAGATCATATCTTCTGTTTCATCTGTGTCAGTGATTCTTTTTGTTACAAATTTAAGATCTTCTTTTACTACCTGATGATTATTTTTATTCTGGTATAAAACACCGCCTGTGATCTTTCTGAATTCTGTATTGTCTTTTGAAAACCTAAACTTCACAAGACGCCTGTTCTTTTTTTTCCTCAGGAGAGCCAATGCTTCTTCGTCAAAATCCGGTGCCAAAATGATCTCAGAAAACAATTTATCAATATCTATTGACGTTTTAAAGTCTATTTTTTTATTAAAGATAATTATGCCTCCAAACGGCGATAATGTATCAGTAGCGAATGCTTTGGCGTAAGCTGTCTGCATATCTGTTGAAACAGCCGCCCCGCTGGGATTTCCGTGCTTTATTATGGCGCAGGCAGGACCATCATTCTCAAATTCGCATATAAGATTGTATGCCGCGTCGATGTCAAGAAGATTGTTGTATGACAGTTCCTTTCCGTGAATCACCTCAAAAATGTCATCAAAATTTTCTTTAATGAGAACCGCATTCTGATGAGGGTTCTCGCCGTATCTTAAGTGAAGAGTTTTGCTCTTTTCAATTGAAGGGAAAGAAAGTGACAAAGTCAGATCTTCGATGGTAATCTCTTCCGATATTTTTTTTGAAAAATAACTTTGGATCGCATTATCATAGTGAGATGTTGCGGCAAATGCTATTTGCGCAAGCTTCATCGAGTAACTGATTTCAATATTATTTTTCGTTTTAATAAATTGTGAAACAAATTCTGCATACTGTTCCGGATCCGTTATGACGTTAACAAATTTAAAATTTTTAGCCGCTGCTCTTATCAGTGATACACCACCTATATCAATCTGTTCAATTGCTTCATCGGTTGTCACTGTCTTATTTCCGATTGTCTTTTCAAACGGGTAAAGGTTCACAACTACGAGGTCTATTGGTCTGATGTTATGTATTTTCAGATCCTGAATGTGAATGTTGTTTCCCCGGTCTGCAAGAATTCCTGCAAAGATACCCGGATGGAGAGTCTTAACTCTTCCGTTCATTACCTCCGGAAAGTCCGTTACTTCTTCTACAGCTTTAACGGTGATGTCATTTTGTTTTAATAATGTATGTGTACCGCCGGTGGAAATAATTTCAACATCCGACTCAGCTAATACTTTTGCAAATTCGACTATTCCTTCCTTATCGTAAACACTGATCAATGCACGCTTTATCAATTCTGAATTGAAAATTTTAAATTATAAATTTTTATTATTTTTTCCCTTAATGAAATTTTTCAGGACGACAACACGGGGGTTCATTACTATTACCAGTCCTTCTTCAAATTTTTTTATAATCTCGGGATAGTATTTGTGTTCAAGTTTCCGGATTATTTTTTGTAAAGAGAACTCATCATCGGAGTCGTTTACTTTACAGCACTTCTGAAATATTATTTTCCCTTCATCGTAATCTCCGCTTACAAAATGTATTGTCATCCCGGAAACCTTTACTCCGCTTGCGATAACCGCCTTCTGCACATTCATTCCGTACATTCCTTTTCCTCCGAAGGAAGGCAGCAGGGCAGGGTGTATGTTTACGATTCTGTGCTTGTATAATTTAACTACTGCTTCCGGAATTGTTTTCATATATCCAGCAAGGACAATGAAATCAATTTTGAATTTTTTTAATGCAGAGATGAATTTACCGGAATAATCTTTTTCCGAAAGTGAGGGAAAAAGCTTTCTGCTGATGTGAATGAAATCTATTTTATTTTTTCTTGCAATTCTTACCGCTCCGCATCCGGAGTTGTTTGATATGAGAAGTGAGATTTTTGAATTGAGAAATCCTTTTTTTATGGATTTAAGAATTGCTTCGAAGTTCGTCCCCGTTCCTGAGGCGAAAACACAGATGTTCAATGAAATTATTGTTATGCATGTAAATTAATCAAATTAGAAAAGAGATACAATTACCCGTTAATGTTCCTGTTATCATTTGTGAATTTGACGGCTCTACATCCGTTATTTTTATTTTAAAAAAGCCGGCATTAAATATACTTACCGGCTTATCCAAAGGAATTTTAAGAAGGATCATTTTACAAGCATCATTCTCTTTGTCTCTGAAAAACTATCTGTTTCAAGTTTGTAAACATAGATGCCGCTTGGACTATCGAAAGCGTTCCAATCTGTCTTATAGCTGCCTGCAGTCAGCTCTCCGGTTACAAGCACTTTTATAAGCTTTCCCTGAATATCATAGACGGATAAGTTTACAAATGAAGCTTTCGGCAGATCAAAATTAATCTTAGTGGATGGATTGAAAGGGTTAGGATAATTTTGTTTTAGACTGAATGCAGCAGGAATTTCATTTCCGATGATCTCAACACTTGCGAAAGGATTCGGCTTGTATAAAATAAGCTGTCCCTGGATCGTATAGTGCGGTTCGGTGTGACCGTTATTATTATAATTACAGTCAGAACATGTCTGACCGCTGACACAGTTTAAATTTGTCGGACGACAAAAATTTTCAAACGGCTGCAGATTGTATTTGAATAGAGTGCTCTGTCCGGGTGTGACACTGTTTGTTGCGTCAACTTCAAAAGGTATCACGCTCGCGCCGGGACACCATCCTGCTCTCGCGTATTGCCACGTGCCGCCCTGAGGACTGCATGGATTAGACGAACAGTCACCACGCCACAGAGCATGCGGAGTTGAATTATTGCCAACAACAACTTCGTGAATTTTAAATGAGAACTCAGCAGCATTATCTGTGTTTCCCTGTCCGTGACCGGTATTTGTAATTCTTACTTTTGCTTTTGAAGTGGAAGGATCGATCATGACATTCTGCGGAGTAATAAAATTTTCCGGCGGAGCAGCAGGATCTCCGTAAAGTACATGATTGTCCTGCCAGAGATTGATCACTTTGAATGGTTTGTTCTGCATTTCACCTTCTATGTATGCAAACTTCGCAGTGACAAGCCAACCGCGTGTGCCGCCGATCCAGCTTTCGATGTAGCTTCCGAGCCTGACATTGCCATGCAGCAAAGGCATGTAATCGGTAACATCAATTACAAAAACACACTGACCGGGGTAACCTCCTCCGACTATATTGTAGGGTGTGATAACCCTTGCAATTTCAAAGCTTGTATTCGTATCAGGATAAAGTTTTATCCAGCCAAGACGGTCCCACGGGTCACACCCTGCAGAAGGGCAGCCGATCGTGTAAAATAATAGTATTTGTTTGTAGTGAACTGAAGTATCGGGAAGAGTAAAGTTATTGTAATGAACATCAGCCCAGTTTTGAAACTGCTGATTGAATGTTGTCACCCAGGTTGTGTCGCCCGGCGCGGCTTCTGAGCTCCTGCTCATCATTAAGATTAGGAGCGCTGCTGAAATAAAAATTGTTCTTTTAATTGCAGAAATTCTAAACGGTAAGTTAGTGATCATAATTTTGTAAGATTAATTTTCAAAATGTTTTGAGTTTTTAAAAATTATGATAAAAGGATCGAAGTTAAAAGCGAAAAGTGAGATCCATAATAAATATTAAATCACAATCGTCCAAAACGTTTGGTGTATAAAATCTATAT
>JAWXBH010000242.1:0-2805 GCA_034439935.1 bacterium | reverse complement strand
TTGTTTTTGAATTCGGAAGTCGCAAATGGAAAAGGAGGGGTTTGGGGAGGAATTTTCCATTTGCTCCGCTGATTTCTTTTGGCGAAATTCGGGCGGGCAGAAATCATTACCTTACTTCAACATTAAAATTTCTACTTTCATATTTACTTTTCAGCCAATCACAAAAATTACTATTTTCATTTACTTTCAAGTGCTGTGCAATTTCATTGCCAGCACTTGTTAAAAAATAGAAGTCGGGCAAAACAATATTCTTATCGGTTTCATTTTTGGGAGTAAAATAAATTTTCTTACCACAATATAAATCAGCCATGATACCTTGAGTTGTCATTTTTGATTCATTTGCAGAAATAAGACCAATATTTTGTAATTCAAGAAACGATGTATATGAAATACCAAGTTTCTGTATATCGTTTGCATCAGAAAAAGAATCTTTAAATACTCCAATATTCACTATTGCAATACTTAGTATACTTACAAAATTATTCAATATTTTTGAATCTACTGATTTGAGTACATGTAATGTACTCATCGAATATGTTTCTGGGTTGTTATATTCACCTGCAATAATTTTAGCTAATAATTTCTGCATTTCAGAATTTGATATATTCTTTGCATGTTCTAGTAACCCATAAAACACATCGTTATCATTTTCAATTTTATTTGATTCAGAAATTAATAATGGTTGTGTTTGTACTAATACAGATCCGAGGTTTGAATATTCACGAACAAACTTTTGCTCTTGGGCTTTTTGAAACCAAGGTTTCTCCGCCGCCCATTTTGCTAGTTCTTTTTCAGATGAAATTTGTTTTTGTGCTTCCAATTTTCCAGTGCTTTTACCAAAAAGCCAAAGTGAAATAAGTTCACCAAAACTAGCTAATGGTTTGCTTGACACTTCGCTTACGACTTTTGAAACTGTGCTAGGTATAATATTTGGATTCATAAATTATTTTTACAATGCACCAAAAAGATGGAATAACGCTATGAGGTAGATGATAAACAGGAAACCAGCGTTGATATACATTTTAACCATTGTCTTATCAACTTTCTTTTTGGCTTCTTGTATCTCCTCTGTTTCGTATTCGTTTGGTTCGTCTTTCAACAATTTCCTAATTCTTTTAAATTCTGCATCCAAAGCAAAAGCAGTTTCGACAGTTGTTTTTCCATAAATCATAGAAAAACTTTGGAAACTCAAATAAATCAGAATAAGAAGCGATATAACGATTATTTCAAAACTTGCATAAACACTTCCGTAAATCGCAAAAACAACGCCAATAGTGATGAGATTAACAACAACCGTCCAAGCATAGCCGAGATACTTCCAATAGCTTTTCTTTTCACCTACACCGACAACCGCCCCACAACTATTGCAGAATTTATCGTCCTCTTTTTTTTCCTTTCCGCATTTATCGCAAAACATAAATTATTGTAAGCAATCAGTTTTAGTAAAAGATACAAAATATCGTTCTCCTGAATCAACGACATACGAATACTCCATATTTATGTTTTGATTTAGAAGATTTTTAGTATCTGCATTTTCACAAATACTTGAACTCAAGTAATTTTTTAGGTAACTATTTGAAAGAGTGCTTGTATCAACGCCTGAAAGCACATAGTGATAGCGAATAGCTGTTGGCTCTGCTGTTACATCAACCAATGTTGTTACCTCGTCAAGTTTACTAGGTAGCTCCATACTGGTCTTTACTTCCTTAACTGTCTCGGTAATAAGTTCCGCTGTTGAATAGCTACTTGAAGGCGAATTATAATTATCGGGGATTAGAGAGGAAAATGTCCCAAAGACAACTAACCCGAACCAAATAATACCAATGATGGTCAAAATTATTTCTCCTTTTGTAAACTTCCTATTTCGATCAAAATTTTCAACAATCTTTGAGTTGTTAAAATTGATAGCTTTTTGTATAGATAACAAAGGAATGAAAGAAGAAACCGCAACCAACAACCAAATAATATCAAGTCCGAAAGTTGTATTTTCAATCCGACTAAGACCATTACCGACTAAAAGCAATATAATATAAAATGTCGCCAGCATTCCAGGCGAATAAGAACCGCTATAACCTTGTTTCTTTGCTGACTGCAATACTTTTTTAAAAAAGCTGTGACAATAGAAAACAGTGAAAATTGCCCTACCAAGTGGAGAAATCTTTTGTTGCTCCGCTTTTTTTATCGCTTCCCAGTTTTTGTAAAACCAAAAGATTTCGTAAATTCCCAGTGTTAAAACTGATAGAAGGGCTAATCGCTTAGGAGGAATAGAAAAATATTCTATATCAACAATATCCTTCTCTAATTTTTCTGCCTCTACGGGTTTACCGCACTTATTACAAAATTTTGCATCACCCGCTAGTTTATTATCACAATTTTTACAGTTCATATAATTATTTTATTAAATCATCAACGCTCACGACTAAGGCTTTCGCAACCTTTTTGAGCGTGTCTAATGTCGGGTTTTGGTTTTCACCCGATTCCATTTTAATAAGTGTGTTGTTGGCGACATCGGCCAATCTTGCCAACTTCTCTTGCGAAAGCCCTTTGGCTTCTCGCAATTTCTTTATGTTGTTTGCTAAATTTTGGTTGTTTGACATATAATCAATAAAAGATTAACATTATAGTGGAGTATCCATTAACTTGTCTATATTATGATGTTACACCAAAATTGCAAACAAATCAAATTGACTAACGGCTTTTTTGTATTGCCCGCCCGAATTTCGCCAAAAGAAATCAGCGGAGCAAATGGAAAATTCCTCCCCAAACCCCTCCTTTTCCATTTGCGACTTCCGAATTCAAAAACAA
>JAWXBH010000241.1:0-9021 GCA_034439935.1 bacterium | reverse complement strand
TCTGTTACTGATTTCAGAATTTATATATTAAATAAATTACTTGAGCTTGCAGAATCAGAGAAGCCGGATCATCAGATTTCTGCTTTAAAAGAATTATCAAAATATATTTTTTTCCCTGAAAATCAGTTTTACAAACAACCAGTAGAAAGAATTTTTGATAAATAAACTATTCAAAAAACCAAAACAAAACACAAGTTTTAACTCAACATAACACTTCAAGAAAGTTCAAAATAATTCAAACTTTTACACCTTTTTTACACCTTTCAAGTTTCAACTTTTCTTAAAATCCAACAAAATATAGCTGTTAGGTAATCACTTTACTTTCTGTATCGGAAAGTGACCCCACTAAGCCAGCAACTCATTCAGTTTTTCAGTCTCATTCTTAAACTGCAGCTCCTGACTTATCCGTATCATACGGTGCAGAGACCATAGCCAGCAAATTGTCGATTCAGCTCCCTGATTTTCATTGAGCATTGCAGAGTTTAAACCATCGTAACAAGCTCCCGTGGTAAAATCTATCAACGCCTCCTGACGAACATTGCTGCCAAGGAACCAGCAAAAGGATTTACTGATATGATTAATCCATACGTTGTCTTCCGTTATCAGATATGCCTGGTAGCACGCATCGATCAATGCCGGGATCTCAAGCGGCTGCTGATCAAACTTCGCCTTAACTTTGTTTTTATGATACCACCCGTCATTACCGACAAGTGAAATATATTTTTTTTCGGATTCATAAAGTTGCTCTAAAAGCCATTCAAGAGAACTCAATCCCGCTTTTATATACTTCTGATTATTCAGAAATTTCCCTGACATAAGCAATGCCTGAGGCAGTCTTGCATTCTCATACGTTAAATACTCCTCAAACCATTTCCATTCCTCATCACAGGTCGTCGTGTAATGCTGACATAATCTGTCCGATAAAGTTTTTAGGATCTTTCTTATCTCCCGGTCACCCGAAAATTTATGAAGATAAAAAACACAGCCCATAATGATATGCGACATTGCCCGGGGCGACTGATATTCTTTCATGGAACGGATGCTCTGATCGAATAATGATTTAGCAAGAGAGAGCACTGAATTGAACGGCTGATTCTTTATCATATATCCCAGAACGAAGATCACTCTTCCGTTACAGTCTTCTGAACCCGCGTCGTCCAGCCATTTTCTGTCAAACGACATAAAATTCCGGAACAAGTTATTTTCCTTATTGAATGCATGATGTAAGAATGTCAGATAAGTATTGATAAGTGAATTAACCGTACCGTCATTAAAAATCTGCTTGTGCAAAAGTGCAACCATCAAAGCTCTTACATTATCATCCGTGCAGTATCCTTCGTTACGGTTCGGAATAAAAAAGACTGCATGCTGATGAATGCCTGTCGAATCAGTCAGGTTTTTTAAATGTGTCATATTAACATCCGGCAGTACAGGCAGCGTATCAAATTTTACTCTTGGAATTTTAAACTTTGAAGAACTCTTGAAGCTTTCCGAAGCCATGTGGAAAATTTCACCATAGCTGGCTCCTGTTTTACCCCACGTAACATTTCTTCCTGCATCATAAGCATTCTTTCGCAGACGGTTTCTTTTGTTCTCATCTACAAGCAGCTCTATAATTTCTCTGCCCATTTTTTCAGGATCCTGAAATGGTGTAAGTATACCCCTGTTCGATGAAAGCAATTCCTCCGCATGCCAGTAAGGTGTGGAAATTATGGCTTTTCCGCAGACAAGAGCAAACGTCAGTGTACCTGATACTGCCTGCTCTTTATTGCGGTATGGGCTCACATAAATATCGCTCATCAGGATAAATTCGAGCAGTTCTTCGGTTTCAACAAATCTGTTTATGAACATTACATTATCAACAAGTCCGTTTTGCTTAACAAGATTTTCCAGTGAATTCCTGTAAGACTCTCCCGAATGCAGTATGACATTAGGATGTGTCGCACCAAGAATTATATACATCACGTCGGGATATTCACGTACAACAATCTTTAGAGAATTTATCACATCTTCTAATCCTTTTCCGGGACCGAGCAAACCAAATGTCAGCAATACTTTTTTTTCAGACAACTGAAATTTATCTTTATAATATGCCGGATCCATAAAGGGAACATCATGCGCCCCGTGCGGAATAAACTTAATTTTGTGCGGCTCAACTTTTATCGTATCCTGAAGCATCTTTAAAGATCTTTGTGACTGAACGATCAGAAATGAGGATCTTTGAGCAATTTCTTTTAACACTCTTTGCTGATCGGATGAGGGTTTTTCAAGAACCGTGTGAAGAGTGGTAACGATCGGCTTGTTAAGCGTTTCCATCAGGTAAAGAATATTTGATCCGGATTCACCACCGTATAATCCAAATTCATGCTGAATATTAACTACATCAGAGTCCGAGAGGTTCAGGTAATACGCTGCTTCCTTGAAGTCATTGACTCTCTTATCATTGATCTCAAAAATTACTTCCTGCGGATATTTGTACTCTTTAACAAGATCATTCAAAGCTGCGACATTGACCGAATACTTTTCTTTTATATTTAAATTTTTTACTGAATTTAAAAGATCATTTGTAAAGGTAGCAATACCGCATCTTCGCGGAATGTATGAAGATACAAATGTAACACCAAAACGGTTTCTCATCTATTTAGCTCTCCTTAATATAATTTAAAATTTCTTTCACCGAAGCTGTGGCAATTGCTATAGTTGTATCAGCAGCGCCATAATACATTATCAGAGTATCACCTTTTACAACCACTCCGCATGGGAATGTAACGTCAGCCACATCACCTATTCTTTCATAGATCTCTTCCGGCCCGAAAACCCAGTCATCACATCTTTTGATTATCTTTGAAGGATCATCAAGATCCAGCAACGCCAATCCCAGCCGGTATAAAGAACCTGCGGCAGTCGTTTTTACACCGTGATAGATTATCAGCCATCCTTCGGAAGTTTCTATGGGCTGCGGACCTAAACCGACTTTGTAAGCATCCCACCAGCTTCCTTTACGAGCATGTAACAGTATTGTACTTTCTCCCCAGTGCTTCAGGTCAGGCGAATAAGAAAGCCAGATATGAGAGCCCAATGAAGGATTTGAAGATGCAGGACGGTGGATCAATAAATATCGATTGTTAAATTTTCTTGGAAATAATGAGGCATCTTTATCATCAGGCGGCATTACTACTCCAAATCTTTTGAATGTATTAAAATCCGATGTAGTTGCCAATGAAACCAAAGGTCCGCTTTCTGAAAATGATGTATATGTAATTGCGTAGATCCCTTCGTCCTCAAGCTTCACTATCCGTGGATCTTCAATTCCGTATTTCTCTTCAGGACATTTATCCGGCTCATACATCATCGTGGGTTGCTTATCTATCACCCAGTCTGTGAATCCATCGACGCTTACTGCTTTACATAAATGAGAAAATCCACGCAGTTCCTCAACGCGTGCCAGCAATAAAACCTTGCCGTCATAAATGGTTGCTCCAGCATTGAAAACAGAATTGATCTTATACGGCCATATTGTAGATGACAGTATCGGATTCCCAGTGTATCTTTTAAACAATTGTGGTGTTTGGTTGTAAGTCATGAATTTTTCGATATTCATAGTTTGCATTTTAATTAACATATAGTAAGTAATGTTAAGAGCAATTACTATTCCAACTTTATATTTGCAAAAAAAATTCTCTCTCTAAATAAGCTTATTTTAAATGTAAGCTTTTTTTAAAGGCAGATGACAAACAGTGTCAATTTCGTCACACATTAAAATACATTGGTTTAATAATATTCAAAAGATAATCATTTTTTAACAAAGAGGATTCCTATTAAAATGATGCTTTCAGCGTTCTAATAAAGCGAAAATCTCAAATGGCATATAGATTGTAATAAAGTATTGTAGTTCAAAAGAATAAATTTTTTGGAGTTAATATAAAGAAGGAGTATACAATGAAAACAATTAAGACAATTGTAACAGTACTAATTTTTACAGTAATATGTTCAGGTCTTATAAATGCACAGACTAAACCGGTTAAAAGATTGGCGGCACCCTATTTTACTATCGCACCAACCGGAGGGATTCTGTTCCCCGTAGGTCAACTTGGGGATAATTTACGTCCCGGACCTAGTTTGGGTCTTGATCTCGGTTACAGAATCAATAAAGAAGTCGGTGTTTATGGAAAGGTTGGATTTAGCTTTATGAATTCAAAAACTGATGGAATTCCCTCAGGAAGATATGTTGAATTCAGTGCAGGACCAAGATACTATATGACAAAACCAAATTTAAGCTCAACATTGTTTCTTGAAGCCGGAGTAGGTGCATATCAGTTTAACCGTGAAGGTTATAATTTCGGTGTCATTCCTGTTCCTGAGGTTAATGATACAAAAATTGGTGTCAATGGTGGTATTGGTGCAAATCTTGCACTTACAAAAACCATTGATATTATGATCAAAGCAAAGTATCACTCTGTGTTTACTGAAGGCGGATCAAGCAGCTTTATCACTGCATTAGGTGGTATCGAATTTAAATTGAAATAAAGATTGCTTCTACATTTACGGGTCAACTGATAAAGTTGCCTCGTAAATTTATATTTAAATTCTAATTATGAAAAAATTATCAGCAGTCATATTATTATTAATTCTTTTTATCTCCGGCTGTAATAAGGATAGGCCGGAAACCGTTGTCAAAGACAACAGTAAAGAAAAGATGACAATTAAGAAAGACACAACTATTACAGTAAGGAAAGAGTTGATTACTAAGAACGGAAAAACTTTTACGATCATTGAATCAAAACCTACCATTACAGTCAGCAATTATTTTGTTACAGGGACAGGATTTAAGAATTCTTCTGACACAATAACTTTCTCGCTTCTTGATCCAATGTTAAATGCATTGCTTGCAGATCTCGATAATAACGGCTTTGAAGAGCTATACATCATAACAAAGTCAACAGGTGATGAAGCGTTTGTAAATGTAATGGGAGTTGTATCCGATATGGATGAAAGAATTGCAGAAATAAAAATTCAGCAGGACAGCTCTATGATAATGAACAAAGGTGATGAGTTCAATGGTTACCTTGGAATGGATTCAGTTTACTTTGACCGTTCACATTTATATAAGGAATACCCTGTTTTTAAATCATCCGATCCGGGCTCCGGGAATATTTCAGGAAAAGTTAAAATGACTTATACACTAAAAAATAAGAATAGTGAATATTCTCTTGATGTAACAGAGAAACAGAAGTTTCCAAATTGATGTTTAATCATTATCTATAATTTTAAAACTCTTTTTCAGTAAATGAATGAGAGTTTTTTTTTATCCCTTCCATTATTTGTAATTTCACAAATCACTTTTTTTACTGTTTGACATCACGGTCTGAAGTTTTTAATTTAAGGTGATTAATTAAAAACGCGGTCTACCGCAGAAGGGAGATGATACGATGCTTAGCTTCAGACAATTATCTAATATCAGATTTACGTTCTTATGTCTTACATTTTTTTCACTGTTCTTTTTTTTCTGCCATAATGCTTTTTCACAATCAGCCTGGTACTGGAATAAGCCCTTGCCAACCGGCAACATTCTTAATTCCATACATTTCACAAGTCCGAATACGGGCTTTGCTGCAGGATCACTCGGAACAATTATCAAAACAACTAACGCCGGAAAAAACTGGTTTCCGCTTTCCTCCGGCACTTCCAAAGATCTTTTCGAAATATTTTCGATCAGCGATAATATAGTATTTGCAGTCGGCGCGTACGGTATAATCCTTAAATCTGAAAATGGCGGCGACAGCTGGATTGAAAAACAAAATCTCTATCCTCACCAGCTTCATGACATTTTTTTTATTAATAAAAATACAGGATACGCTGCCGGACTTGGAGGCACAGTTTTAAAAACCACTGATGCAGGTGAGGTTTGGCTCAGACAGTTACGGAATAATAATTCATCGTTTTTTTGTATCAGCTTTTTTAATGCTTACGTTGGTATCGCCGCAGGCTATCAATCAATCTTTCTTACAACCAACGGAGGAATAAGCTGGACCGACCACAGTTCAATTGTTTATCCCGCCACCGGTATTAATGGTGTGTGCCATATAAGTAACACCACTATATACGCAGCGGGAAATTCCCGGAGAGGTGCCTTTTATAAAACTACTGACGGAGGGGTCAACTGGACAACTGAATCTCTTGAACTGGATAATCTTGACAAGGGTACTGTCGATCTTGTGAAAAGCATGAGCTTTGTAAATGCCCATACCGGATTTATCGTCACCGGCTCCGGTAATATTCTTAAAACTTTTGATGCCGGTAATACCTGGAGCAAAGATTCCTCATTTAAACATTCCGGAAAAATATCAGTAATGCAGGACATACATGCAAATTCAAAATGCATAATGATCGCCGGAGCCGGAGGAACTGTCTTTAAAAGCACTGACACAGGATCAGGCTGGATCGCATTGACAGGTAATGAAAGTGGATTGAATGCAAGCTTCATCGTAAATTCTGCCGCCTACTGTGCAGGTGAAAAAGGTGAAGCATTGAAATCAACTGACAATGGAATTACCTGGCAAAGCTGCGGAGACTTTACAAATAAAAAAATTAATTCGCTTTACTTTTTAAATGAACTGAAAGGTTATGCTGCAGGGGATTCGGGAATTGTTTTTAAAACTACTGACGGCGGCGGTAACTGGATGGATCAGACCGGCTATGCAAATCTTAATTATAAAAATATTTATTTTAATAATGAAACAGGATTAGCCCTGGGCGGTAATCCGGACGATGAACGTGCATTCATTTACCGGACTTCAAATGGCGGTGTCAACTGGTATGAAGTTTATGATTCGATGTCGCTTGGTGTTTTGAACTCTGTTTCGTTTACTTCTGAATTCGTTGGCTTTGCAGTCAGTGATAATGGAAATGTACTTAAGACTATTGATGCCGGTTACAACTGGGAGGCAGTGAATATTGCGGGCGGCAATCTCAATTCCGTAAGCTTTATGAATTCTGCAACAGGTTTCATCTGTGGTGATGATGGTGTGATCTTTAAAACTACAAATGAAGGTGCAGTCTGGGAATATATTTTCTGCGGTACTTTTAAAAAACTGAACTGTATAAAGTTAGCGGAGAATGGTTTAATTTATGCAGCCGGAATTGAAGGGACAATTGTAAAGTCAACGGATCTCGGCAATTCCTGGATCACAGAAAAAAAGATTACGGGTAATGATCTTCACTCAATAGATATCATTGGCAACAGACTGACTGCTTTTGGTGATTTCGGAACAGTTATTTATTCCGAAAAGAAAAATAATGTTCAGCTCGCAAATCAAACAAGTAATAATGATTTTATATTGAAGCAAAATTTTCCTAACCCGTTCAATCCCAAGACAACGCTTCAGTATCAGCTTGCAGTGGCTTCTGATGTAAAGCTTAAGATCTATGATGCCCTCGGCAGGGAAGCGGCGGTTTTGGTTGACCGTGAGGAAAGTCCCGGGAGCCACGAAATATATTTCGATGCAACTGATCTTCCAAGTGGGATCTATTACTACAGTCTGGAAGCGGAAGGAAATTTAGTCGATACCAAAAGAATGGTCGTGCTGAAATAATTTAAAAATTAAATTTTAAGCCGGCGGAAAAAGAGTTAAGACTGTATTTCAGGATCGTTGAATGGTCTTCAGTTCCAACGGTAGAAAGTTTATTTATCATTGCTGTTGAGAAAGACCGGTTGCTGACCGATGATGGCAATGAAGAGATCCTAAATGTTTTCTCGAGATCCTGATGCTCGAATGATAAATATGCGTTAAGGTTAAACGGAAAATCATAACCAACTTCAGCCCCGAACTTATACTTAATAATGTCGGGGCTGTTGTATAATAATTTGGCATTCTGCTCATGATAATTTTGCATTTTGCCGATTGTGAAGAATATCCTGCCTGCCAAATTTCGATTTATTTTTAATGTTACACTTTGGTTTATGATGGGATTTGCTTTTTGATCCTCTATCAAAATTGCGAACTCTGTATCTGTGAAAAAATTTATTTTGCCGGTAGGGAATGCCCTTGCTGAAACCCCTGTCTGTGTATGATATTTTCCGTTGAGCTTTCCATATGACCCGTTGAGACCAATTCTGAAGTTAGAGAAATAGCGGCTGATCTCAATGGAGCCAAGCACTTCTTCAATATAGTTCACCGATGCTTCCTGTTGAAATGATGTATCAGTGATGTTTGTTAATTGAAAGTTCATTGTCTTTGTGCCGAAAAAATGAAACGCGGGACTGATGACGAATCCGTCAGATACCCTTATGTCCAGTCTGTTATAAAAATTATTCTGTATCTGAGTATAATCATTTTCAATTTTAAAATTTTTATAATAAGCTTCTTTTCTCTTTGTCTGGCTCAGGTATGAAAAGAAGTAAGATATCTTCAGCCATTTTAAAGGAGTCTGGGATAAACCTGCATTAAAAGAAGAATAATCACCGCTAAGTGTCTGATCAGCATCTATATTTTCAAAAGCTCCCGGATCTACACCACTATTCTTTTCAAGATCATTAGTGATTCCCTTTTTGTAATATGCCTGCACACTTTCCGCAAAAGGATTTTCAAGCGGCTTAACTTTTTCTTTTATCCTTCCCGACAGCTCATTGTAAATGTAATTCTTATCTTCCTCTCTTCCGGTCAGCTCATAAGCATTATATAGATAGCCGACGGTTTTGGGGTCAGCGTAACCGACATTCACGACCTTCTGAAGATTCGGGATGGCTTTAAAATAATTTCCTGTCTTGTAATATGCCGTGCCCAGTCCGCGCCGCAGATTATAGCTATCCTTCCCCGACTTTAAAAACCTTTCACCTTGTGTAATGAGCTGAAGCCAGTTCTTTTCCTCATAAAGCTGTTGCATTTTCAGAGCCGCACTGTCCTCGAGTATCTTTATTTGAGCGGAAGCTTTAATGGAAAGAAATACGATAAGCAGTAGAGCGATGAAAAATTTATTTATTGGAAAATTTGTACTCATCAACAATTTTAGTTACTATGATAC
>JAWXBH010000240.1:0-3039 GCA_034439935.1 bacterium | reverse complement strand
TTTCTAAATCGGTAGATTTATTTACATTGTCAAGATCTATTAGAAAAAAAGGACAAATTATGACACCTCAATCTATAACTAAAATTAAACTAAAAAATGAAGAATTTAGCACGACGAAAGAATTAAATTACGAAGAGGCGAATTTAATACAGACTGGCTTGAAATTTATATTAGAGCACCAAGAACAAAATAATAGATATAGTAGACATTTGATTTTTCTGGTCGCTACACTACTGAAACAGAATAAGAAATCTTTCCAGTTCAATATTACTCTAAGTCAGGAATTAAACAAAATTAAAGAAGAATTAGCTGTGTTTACGCAAAAAGAAAAAGAAAAGGCAGTTCAGAAAGAAGCTCATAGAAATCGAAAACGCTTACCAAAACGTGAAGCAATCACATCTAAAATTTATAAGTTACTGATCCTAGCAGCCTCTGGTTCAAATTATACTTCGGTAAGGTTAAGAATTGCAGTTTGTCTGCTAACTGTAACTGGAATTCGAATAAGCGAACTCTTGCCTTTTAAAGTTTCGCAGGTTGAAACATTACGCAAATTTTATTATATTCCAATCAATCGTCCTAAATCCAGCTATGTTAGCCCTAAGGCTTGTTTAACTACTGAAGGAAAAAAATTAGTGAAAGAAAGGGAAAGTGATTTTGAATTTCTTTTCTTAGTGAAAAATCCAGATTCATATATATTTACGCCTGAATATAATCATTCCAAAATGTTGAGTCGTGAAACGATTACAAGAGATGTAAATAACGTACTACGTTCTGTCTCTAAAAGTCTTCCAGATCAACCCAACATTACAAGTCATAGCTTTAGGATTGGCTATATTTCTGAATTATGGAAGGATACGAACGATATTGAACGTGTGAAACAATCAGTTGGACATAAAAAAATAAATAGCACTTTTTCCTACCTTGAAGAATTAAAAGAAAAATAAAAGTACACTCTAAAATAAGCTCTTATGTTTTAGGTTTATAAAAACAATTTACAATGAGAAACAATTATGGAAGATAATAAAAGCACTTTTTTCAGTTTTTTGATCAATGCATGGATTCACTACTGGCAGGCCCATTGGACTCATATTTATCATGAGTTTACTGACTTTTCCAGTATGACTTATTTTTGGCTATTTTTTTTATTATTTGTTCAAATATATCGTAATTATTTTTTGTAATTGGGGATTAAGAATATGCTATTATTTGGGGAAGAAACATTTGATGACGACCAACGTGATCTTCTATTGGCTATAGTAGAACAAAATATTAAATCCGGTAGAATTAAGAATCAAGTAAATTTAAATTCGAAAGAAATATTTCAACTACAATTTAAATCCACATCTGTTTCCCGTTATAGAGAATGTTTAGTTTTGGCATTAATACCAATTAATCCAAGTTATTGGAGTGCATTTTCAGTAACTACCATAGTCTTGTCAAAAAGCGACATGGCTATGCCTTTTAAAATAGTTTTGATTGCAAAACAATACTTAGAAAGTTCTCAAAGTGATCTTCAATGGCGATCACGATTTTGGGAAATCATTGCGGATACGAGTGTAATAAACTCAGCTTGTCAGACATTGGAAGTAGAAGGAATTATCATGGGTGGCACATATGCATATCAAACTGCCTTAAAATAAGTCAATCAGATGAATCAGACTTTTGAAACCTTAAGCCAAGAGGAAATTTCAAATCTTGAAACTTTTAAAAAGATTGCGGTTGAAAAAGGGTTCGATCCTGATGAAGTCATTGGAACTGGTGCATTACGTGAATTTGTGCCCTCTTCGATGAAAGGTAACATTTTCGATTGTCCTCCAAGAAATGCTCGTCCTTTTGATGAAAATCTTAGCTCATCGACTGATGAAATTCCACCAGAATTTCATTACCAGAATTTTGAAAACTTATTAGAAAATAAGGGTTTCTTTCACTTTTTCTTTGACTTATTTAATTTAAAGAGAAAAAATAAATAATGACTAAATAATGATTGCTATTTTTGGACCATTCCAATTTGTCTTGTATTTAAAGGATGTATTTGATCGTTATGAATATCCTAGAAGAATGATACTATCTCGAATCAATTTTAATAGCCTTTAGATCGTAGAATTTTTTATTCTTTTTCTTTGTTCTCCTTCTAAAAATGATAACACTAGATCAATTAGAATGATTGGCTAAATCGGATCAACTCTTGAAGTCAATTCAGTTTTCTTTCCTCTCTCTTCAAAGCTAAATCTTCCTTTTTTTGATTAGAACAACTGATAATATTAGAGTTAAATATTTTTTTAAGTCAATTAAATTTAAAAATCCCGAAGGATTCTTTGGGAAGCTGACTAAGTAATCTATGATTCAACTTCATAGAAATACTTTTTCAAAAAAGTTCAAACAAATGAATAAATTTATGGAAATTTTAAGAGAGTTTGATCCTGGCTCAGGATGAACGCTGGCGGTATGCTTTACACATGCAAGTCGTACGGGAGTTTTTAACTCAAGTGGCGGACGGGTGAGTAACACGTAAGAATTTGCCTTTAGGAGGGGGATAACAACTGGAAGCGGTTGCTAATACCCCATATGCTTTCGAGTGAAACGGATTTTTCCGCCTAGAGAGAAGCTTGCGGCTGATTAGCTTGTTGGTGAGGTAATGGCTTACCAAGGCGACGATCAGTATCTGGTTTGAGAGGACGATCAGACACACTGGAACTGAGACACGGTCCAGACTCCTACGGGAGGCAGCAGTGGGGAATTTTCCGCAATGGGCGAAAGCCTGACGGAGCAATACCGCGTGAGGGATGACGGCCTATGGGTTGTAAACCTCTTTTTTCAGGGAGGATAATGACGTGTACCTGAAGAATAAGCATCGGCTAACTCCGTGCCAGCAGCCGCGGTAAGACGGGGGATGCAAGTGTTATCCGGAATCACTGGGCGTAAAGCGTCTGTAGGTGGTCCAATAAGTCAACTGTTAAATCTTGAGGCTCAACCTCAAAATCGCAGTCGAAACTATTAGACTAGAGTATAGTAGGGGTAAAGGGAATTTCCAGTGGAGCG
>JAWXBH010000239.1:0-4615 GCA_034439935.1 bacterium | reverse complement strand
GCTGGCAATAAAAAGCTGGCGCGGATAATTAATAAATAAGATCCTTGAAAATCTCATGAATAAGTGCACAATACCATCCGCTTTGGGCGGCTATATGCAATGGCTGTTAATATTGTCTATATGCTTTTTCATGTGCTTGCTTGATTTGGTTTGCCAATGATTTAGGTTTAATAACTCTCATGTTGTCACCGAAAGAAAGAAGTTCCATTAAAAGGTCATGTGTCAGGCAAAGTTTAAGTTTAATTTTCATTTCTTCGTCATTGTCCACCAAAACTTGTTGAGTGTCGTGTAATGGCAATGTCTTGATATACTTACCTTGAAATGGGTCAAATGAAAGAATAATATCTTGAGGTTCTTGGTCATTTGGGCTAATAATACCAAAGCAGTAGCGGTAACTTTGTTCAATACTGTAATTGGCGGGATACTGATAAGTTTGGGTTGTAATTTCAAGATTGGTCAAACGGTCAAGAGCAAAACTTTTTATGTTAGTGTCTTTGCCGTCTTTGGCCATGATATACCAACGGTTTTTAAATTCTTTTAAAGCGTAAGGTTCTACTAAACGTTGGCTTGATTCTTCCTCCCAAAATTTCTGATAAGTAAATTTGATTTGAAGTCTATTCTTGATTGCATGAAGCAGACCGTATAAGTTTTCTGTTCCTTGCGGTCTGCGTTTTTCTAAATGAATAAATGGAGTTAAATCTTGTGCAAGGTTTAAAGAATTGAACATGTCAAAAGCCTCCATCATTCTTTGAAAATTCATGTTTTCATTTTCGCTTTGACTAATGAAATAACCCTTTTGTGATTTTGAGTATTCAATATCAATTCCAAAAACGTTTCTGATTTCTTTTATATCCCGTTGAAGCGTTCGTTTGGAAAAACCAATTTGCAAATTATCATCTTGCATTTGCAAATAGTCAAACTGGTTTTCAATATAGACCTGTAACTCCTCATAAGTTGAAAAAGGTCTTACTTTGAGCTTTTTTAGAATAAGTAAGTATCGTGATATGTAGCCTCGTTTTGACATTCAAATAGTTTTTAAGAGTTCTGTTTTTCGTAACTAAATAATTCGCCAACATTCAATGTTGAATACCATTCTTCATAGATGTTGCAAAGTCGGTTGACAATAGCACTTAAATGATTTTTAATCATCTCATTGTCGCCTTCGTTTATTCTGCCACTGATTTTACTCCAAAATTCCCAATCATTTTCTTTTATGAAACTCTGTTCCTTAACATTTACCAACCTGTCTTTCGGTGAAAGAGAATTGTTTTCACTTCGGTTTTCCTCCAATGATAATGCTCTGAAATTTCCAATTGCATTTGTCCAATGTTTTGTGTTTGGATTGATATACCAATTTCTGTAAACCCAACTTGCAGGGTAAATATGGTCCCAGTCCCACGGTGTATTTGTATCTTCTAAGTTTTCCATTTGATTGAAGTCGCCAAAACTTTCATTGATGTATTTCCTTTGAGCAAAGAGAACAAGAGATTTATTCCAAAAAAGTTTATTCATAAAGCTATCCCACATACTGTTTGTTGAATTTGTGATTTCACTTTCTAATTCAACTTCTGAATTCAATATTTGTCTGAACTCTTTTATGATTTTGTTTTCAGCATCAGGATAGAGATTGTCCCAATGAACATTTTTTTCAACTACATTTAGAATTAAAAATTCTCTCAATACTGACGGTTGAATTAGCGGATACATAATGAAGTCCTTTTTATTTAAATAAGGAATACTCAAAACCTCTTTGCTCCAAAACTTATTTCCCAAAATGTCTTTCCAAACTTCCCGAACATATTTTGTATTGTCTCTGCCAAACCATGATAATGCTGTGATAGTTGCTAATACTTTCCGTTTTTCATCTGCTGTTATTTCTTTAGTGTTTTGTTTAATCCACTGTAGAAGCATTAAAAATAATTCAGGTGAACTCTTGACAATGTTTTTTACCAAGACGATTGGTATTTCAAACTCATTTTCAGAAAGGAGCAAGTTGAACGCTTTGGAAAAAATATCTTTTGCTTTTCCTCCTATGAGTTCATGAAGTTTGCTTTTGAATTTATCATCTTGAATTCTTTTTCTGAAATCGTTTACACTTAAAAGATAAGGATATGAACCTTCATTTATTTCTGAAAGTGCCAATCTTGAAACTAATGAAATGACTTGGGAAGGTGCAATAAAACTTGCTCCAATATTTTCAACTAATTGTTTTGCTTCAGGGAATGATGCTTTATAAATAGAGTAAATAAGTTCCTCGCCTGCTATTCTTGTTCCAGAGGAATTTAAGCGAACAAATAAAGTCGGGTCTTCTCCTGTCTGTTCGTCTTCGGCTTTCAAAATTTCCTTCTTGACTACAATTGAAGGAATTTCTACTTGCACTAAATTCTTGACGGCACAAAAAACATTGTTTAAAAAATCTGCACTGTCAATGACTTCTTGCAATTGGTCTAAATAACTTTTCTCATTGAAGTGGTTGTGTTTTGTCTTAATGTATTCAGTTGGCAATTTCTCTTTACACATTGTAACCAAATTTGCCTTCCAGCTTTTGTCGTTGTCCAAAATTGATTTTACTAAAAACGAAAATGGAATTGGCAAATCTGCATCGTATGGGAATGTATTAAGTGGAGAAATTCGAATGTAGCCGCCTTTTTTATTTTCAGGGTTCACTCTGAATATGTTTAAAGCATTTCTTCTGTCTGCAACACTTAAAATTGAATTGTGATTAATACGCTGATAACCCCAAGGATGAGATTGTGTAACAACTCTAAAAACAAATTTTTGTGTAGCAGTTTTTTCTTTTGGTGCAATGTCAATCCAAATTGTCGGAACATTTTTTAATGACCAAAATTTTCCTTTTTCAGATTCATCAATATTCCAAGGGTCGTAAAACCCAAAAGTTATTGATGTAGCTCTCTGTTGTCCGTCAAGTAAAAAATATTTTTCGTCCTCACTTTCAGAAAGAAGAAGAGACCCAATTGGGAAACCTCGTAAAATTGAATCCCACAAAGATTCAACTTGATTTACTTTCCAAACAAAACTTCTTTGTAATGCAGGTAGTTCAACATTTGAGTTGTCAAAATCTAATTGCCAAGAAGCAATTTTAGACAAGCCAAATGACAAAGGTTTTTCAATTGTTTTATTTTCAATGCTCATTTCTTAAATGTATTTGATAAAGGTTTGCACAAGCCATTGCGTCACTCAATGCTTCGTGATGGTTCAACGGAATTTTATATTGTTTGCATAGCGAAGCTAAGTTGCCGCCAAAAATTCTGTATGTGCAATGTCCTGTAAAATCTACTGGTTCAATGTCATAATATTCCAAAGTTTGCTTGAGGCAATGAAAGTCAAACGCAAAACCGTTATGAGCAACCACATTTTGATTCTTGATGAATGGCTCAATTTGATGCCAAATTTTATCAAATGTTGCTGCATCTGACGTTTGGTCGGGAGATATTCCGTGAATATCAATAAAGTTATTCCAGTAATAATTATCAGGTGGTTGAACCAAAATTGATAACTGCTCTGTAATAAATTGATTTTCTACACGAACTAAACCAACCTGACAGATGCTCCAACGCTTGCCTTGTGCGGTTTCAAAATCTATTGCTGTATAGGGATTATGCACTTTTGTAGCTTATTCTTTTACATTTTTCATCAAAGGTTTCAATAAGGCTTCCATTTTTAACTGTAAACGTATTGCCTGCTGCGCCTCTCACAATTTTGCTTCCTTGGCTCATATAGGAAATCCGTTTACACTTTTCGTCATACACTTCAATTAATGAACCGTTGATAATAACAAAGAAGTTGCTTGCTACGCCTGCAAGTTCCTTACTCCCTGTACTCATGTAGGAAATTCTTTTGCTGTTTGCATCGTAAACCTCAATAAGGCTTCCTTTTTCACTAACATCTGAAATCATATTTTATGTTTTTATTTTTAGGCCTACTCTGTTCAGTTTTCGGCTAACCTGTTATTATTTATTGCTTGAAATCCTATTGGATTGCTCTTTTTTGATTGTTGGAAATCCTTTTCGTCTTGGTTATAGATTGATGTCAATGTCATTGGCTGATTGATGCTTGAATTAAACCCTAATTTGCTTGATAACTGTTGAGCCTTCTCAACTTCTAATTCCTTAAACTCATACTTAGCAATCAATCGTCCTTTTCTCAGTAATGCACTATCAATTTTTGAAATGTCGGTATTAAACGAACAAATTATTTGAACATTCAAACAGTCTGCAAGTAGGCCGTCAGATATATTCAATAGTGCTGAAACTGGAGAACTGCCGTCTTTCTCTCTGTCAACTACAATGTTTTCTGCGTCTTCAATCACAAAAATAGAATTGGGATTGTCTATTAGAATTGAAATAAGGCTTGGGTTAGTAATTGCGCTTGCCATATTTGGTGGCAAAAAAATCACATCCTTTTTTAATGATGCAATTAAGTAGCGGATGTATGAAGTTTTTCCTGTTCCAGGTTTACCATGAAGTAATACCAAACCTTTGTCGTTCTTTCGTGATAGTGGAAATTCCGCCTAAGTTGACCACTTCATTTCGCGGCAAAGTGACCACTGAAAGTTAAGTGGAAAATTGTGGTCTTGGTAGTATCGATTTTTCGG
>JAWXBH010000238.1:0-8590 GCA_034439935.1 bacterium | reverse complement strand
CTTGGGGAGAGGAAGTTTCCTCTCCCCGGGTCGGGCTACTTCTCGAAGAGAGTACTCTCGAGAAGTTCCGCCCTCGCCATCCCCACTCCACGCTTTGCAGGTTTGTGTTTGTGGTGTCGCTTTCGCTACTAAACTTCAGTAAGTTATATTACTTCGGCGCTCATCCTTTAGTCATGGACGCCACTAGCGGAAATGCCCGAGGCTCAGATGCAAATGCGCTTGACCCACCCTCCCGTTCGCGCGCAAGCCCGCTCGCAAAGGAAGAGAGGGATGCGAGCGGGACTCCCTAAGCTTAATTAAACTTTAGCCCCTCAATATTATGACCATTTAGATTTGAAAAAATAAAAATAAATCTCGTTGCAAACCACTCCTTCATCTTTTTCAAGCTAGCACTATTTTCTGTTGCTTGTTTTATATGTTTTTCTTTCATTGATTTTACAACTTCATCTCGTCTAGCTTTTACGCGATTTCCATCGAAATTAACTCCCGCCGGAAGGGGCATTTCACCAGTTACCAGTGAACTTAAAAATTTTCCGGTCACTAAATCCAATTCTGTAATAGATCTTTCATGAACATGCTCTCGTCTTAAACCCGAAGTTATTTTTTCAAATTTGGTATGAATTTGTTTAGATAAGTGTTTAATAGCTTTTTCAACTTCGCCGTGATTTTTAAAATTATAATTTGGTAGATCTTCAATAAGTTTATCAGTAATTTTTCGTACTCTCTCTTGTAGTATGTAAAAGTCTCCGATGTAAGATCTTAAATGGTATTCAATGGCTTCAGATTCAGAAATTCCAGATTTTTCCGGTGGCAAAAATTCCTTAAAATACTTCTCATATCTAATTAACCGATCAAAAACAGCGAAGACTTCAGTGAGCTTTTCAAGGTAGTAGTGTGCAAGTTCTTCAATCTTATTTGGGGGCTTCTTCTGGTCTAGTAGTATTTCTATAGAAAAATTATCTAAAAAATATTTTATAGCCAATGAAGATTGTTCATTTTCCATAAAATTCTATCGTGAATACAAATTCTTTTGAAAATTAAAAAATATAGAACGAATACTATCCACATTTCCAAGCGACTGCTCCGCATTCGCGATAGCGTGATATTTCAAATTTAACAAGACGGGAAGTTTTTCTTCATCGAGTTCCTCGACGCCCTTTTCTTCATACTTTAATAAAACAAAATTCAAAAATTCTTTCTGCTTCTCATCTAACCCTTCAAAAATCTTATCCTTTGATTGCTCCACTCTTTTCACTCTTGTAATTGGTTTAGTTAAGAATGAAATATAAGTCAAAACATCGAATAGATCACTTTGTTCGGCATCAATCATTTTCTGCAATGTTTCTAATTCGTCTTTGCCAAATCCTTTATCTGCAATTTTTTCTAAAAACACTTTGCGAGTTGTTGGGTTTGACCAAATTTTTCGGAGTTCATCTTCGCTCTTGAAAAATTCCGGCATAGCTCCAAACATATTGTCCATAAATTCTTGAATTGAAATCGGTTTGCCATCCGCATTCCAAAATGAAGTTGATATCATGTGTTGAATCTCTCGCTCTTTTCCATCACGCAATTTAATTTTCAATTTCTTTTTTGGTTCTTCAGGTGGTTCTGGTGGTAAGAGCGGTTCCTTAGGTTCTTTTGGTTCCTTTTGTTCTTTTGGTTCTGTTTCCGTTGTTTCATCCACAGGATCACCATCCCATTCTGGGTCAGCAAAATGATGATATGCATCCACAAAATCAAGAATTGTAAAATATTCTTTTCCATCAAAAAGTCTAGTTCCTCGTCCAATTATTTGCTTGAATTCAATCATAGAATTCACCGGTCTCATCAAGACAATATTTCGAATATTACGAGCGTCAACACCAGTTGAAAGCTTTTGAGAAGTAGTCAAAATAGTTGGGATTGTTTTCTCGTTGTCCTGAAATTCTCGCAAAAATTGATCTCCACGAGCGCCATCATTTGCAGTAACACGAACACAATAGTTTGGGTTTTCGCTATTCTTCATCTGATTCACTAAGTCTCGCACAGCGAGAGCGTGGTCTTGGGTCGCACAAAATATAATTGTCTTTTCGTTTTGCTTTATCTCATCAAGCACCACACGCACCCTTTTGGCTTCTCTTGCTCTAATTTCAATTATTTTATTAAAATCAGGTTCTTCGTAAATTTTTCCTTCTTCCACTTCTCCCTCAATTATTTGGTCATCAGAAGTATAAATATAATCATCAAGTGTAGTTTTGATTCGCTTTACTTTAAAAGGAGTTAAAAATCCGTCATTTACACCTTCTTTGAGAGAATAAATATAAACTGGCTCGCCAAAATATTTATAGGTGTCCACATTATCTTTTCTTTTCGGTGTTGCGGTAAGACCAAGCTGAACAGCGGGAGAGAAATATTCCAATATTCCACGCCAATTACTTTCATCATTGGCTCCGCCACGATGACACTCGTCTATAATTATGAAATCGAAAAAGTCTGCTGGGTATTCTCCAAAATACGGTGCTCCATCTTTTCCACTCATGAAAGTTTGAAAGATTGTAAAATAAACGCTTCCACTCATTGGCACTCCACCAGTTCTTCGAATATCAAGCGGACTTATACGCACAAGCGCGTCTTGAGGAAACAGAGAAAAAGCATTAAAAGCTTGATCAGCTAAAATATTTCTATCAGCTAAAAATAAAATCCTTGGTCGGCGAGAACTATCACGCTTCAAATTCCATCTTGTTTGAAAAAGTTTCCATGCGATCTGAAAAGCCACCGCTGTTTTTCCTGTCCCTGTTGCCATCGTCAAAAGAATTCTGTTCTTTTCTTCCGCAACAGCATTTAAAATATTATTTATCGCATTTTCTTGATAATATCTTTTTCCGTGTTCTCCTTCATTCGGAATATTTGCAAACTTCTCTTTCCACTCATTCCAATCAGAAAAAGTACGATTCCATAGTTCGTCAGGAGTTGGGAATTTTTCAATTACGATTTCAGCGCCCGTTTTCATTTCTACCTGATAGATTTCTTTACCATTTGAAGAAAAGGCATAATCTATCTGGAGTTTTTTAGCCGCTGAAACCGCTTGCTCTTTTCCTTCAGTTACAGAAAAATCAATAGATTTTGCCTCAAGAGTTCCAATTTTTCTGTTTTTATATTGCAAAACATAATCTATAATTTCTGGCTTACCTCGTGTTCCACCTGTTTGAATTTTTCCATCAGTAATACGAAATTCACGAAGAATTTTTGATCCCTCTACTTCACCCCAACCAGCTTCTTTTAGCTTTGGGTCAATATATTCTGCTCGTGTTTCTGATTCGTTCATAAATTATTTATACCACATTATAGCTCTCCTGTAAACGCTTTATTCAAAACTGATTTTTTCAATTCTTCCAAATCATTCAGTTTTTTCTTGTATATTTCTTCTAGTTTTTTTGTCCGTTTTGAAAGCGCATCAAGTTTTTTAATGATGGTTTTTTGCTCCAAAATAGCGGGTGAAAAAAACTTATATTTTTGAACCATAGGAATAGTTAATTGCGGAATAGAGCTTCCAGTATTCAAAAACTTTATGTTTCGTACCGCATAACTTAAAAAATTCAAATCAATAATATTTGTATTGGGTGTCAACACAATTAATCTTACAACGGGATAAAAATCGGTTTCCCTTATTTCGGAATAACCAATAGTACCTCTTGCTGATATAGTTATACTTGGTTTGGTAATTTTCTTTATGTCCGTATAGCCAAACAATCCTTTATTTTTTTCTCCATTTGCAAATATCGGGACACTATACTTATCTGTCTTTGTTTTTGAAAATCTTTTTTTAGGAACATCTCCACCAGCACATAATGCCTCACATACCTCTTCTAAAGTTTTCTCTTCCCAATTTTTCTTTGGCTTCGCAAAAATACCATGCAAATACGATTCAAAAAGCTCTTTAGAATTTTGGAGGTTTTTTTCAGTATTTTCTTTAGCTCTTTCTATTTTTTCAAAAGCATCATCTAAAATTTTTACAATTCTTTTTTGCTCTAAAAGAGTAGTAATTAAAACAGGAAAATTAAAAATGTCATTTTTACTAAAACCATTTTGAGCCGATCTAGAAGAAACTTTCAATAATCTATCTTGAAATTCAAAAGATATTAGATAGTAAAAGAAATATTTTTTATCTATAGTATTTAAATTGGGAATTGTTTTCATAAGCGCAACATTATACGCTCCTTCCTCTCCACTTAATATTTGACCAACAGAAGCACCATACCTACCAATTAAAACATCGCCTTTGTTACAAAGTCTATTCTTTTTCGCTTCGGGTATGTAAGTAATATTTTTATCACTTTTAAAATCCCGTATTTGTAAGAAACGAACATAACCTTTACGGGGCAAAAAAATAAAATTACTTTTAGGTGGTTGTGAACCACCCTCAAAATCACATATTTCACCAAGTTTTTTTGTTTGCCATGTCATATTTTTGATTTTCCTTTTAATTTAGCAATTTTCTTATCAAAGAAATCAATTGCCACCAAACCTATTGCAATTATGGCCTGATAATCCTTACCCTTTGAATTAATCTTATGTCCGTAGGTATTGCGATCCCATTTGACTGACATGAGTTTAGAAAATTGGGAATTAGAAAGAACTGGCAAACTCTTGTTGTGCAAGAATTCTACTTTTTTGTGAAAACCAAGAGTCAAGATTTGATCTTTAGTTAAACTAACTTTACCCGTCTTTTTAAGAAAAAGAATGTATTCTGTCACAAGGTTTTCTAAAAGTCGCCCAAGTATGAAGATGGATTCCCCAGGCAGTCCCACGGAATAAGCTGTTTTTGCCTTTTCTATTTCATTTTGTATGTGCGGTCGGAGATTCGCTCGATCTATTGAGTCAAAAATTTCTAAAAATCTATTTATACTCTTTACAAAATCTGATAATGATAATTTTGTCCTTAATATAATGTTTTTGATCTGTAAAGATGTGTGTTTGCGAGCCAGAACAGAAGGGGAATTTCCTTTTCCCATGATTTCATGCACAAATGCCCCAGCACCCTCTGCTTGAGGATGATGACCTTGATGAGCTAAAACAATTTTCTTAACTGCACTAATATTTATTTTTTCTATGGGAGTTAATGAAACTCCAGATTTTTTAAAATACTTAATAAAAATATTAAATTTATGAATTTCATTATTTATGAATTTAATACTCTGTGTTGCAGAACTAATAAAATCACTCTTTAACTTCCTTCCTTCCTTTTCGTCCTTATAGCGTAATGAGTTAATGAAAAGACCAAGGTGCATACTTTCAAAACTCTCTATCCCAGACCTAATCTGCCATAAGTCAGTTCCCAATATTATAGCTAATTGTAAATTGATCATACTAGTTTTTTGTTTGCCAATTAGTTTTCATAATTAAAATTCGACTTGAGATAATTCGCTCTGATTATCTTTTTTACGCTTTAAAAAAACTTGATTACGATTCTTAAATGATTCCCACTGAAAATCCTCAATCTCCTCTATAATTGAAAGAACAAAACCTTTGTTTTTATCATCCTCTAGGATTTCAGGCATACTTACAAAAAATGAACCGTAAATTTGATCATTTATTGTTGCCGCCTTTATTATATTTTTATAATCATCAAGCGTTAGATCAGTTTTGAATTTTGTAAGCTCAGTAAAATTAGAACCGGCTGACATCCAACTTCTACTACTAATAAAATTCATAATAGCCTTTTTCTTTTGTTCTTCCTTTTCTTGTTCAATAATTTTATCAATATCAGCCCCGAGCAAGTCCTTTAAAGAACTAATGCTTTTCCTATAATGAATAGTGACCTTGAACTGTTTTAATTCATTAGCGAGAAATGGGTTGAATCCTTTTTTTCCATAACATCCATCATCGGACAAGAAATAAAGAATTGATTTCTTATTATTATCTCTGAAAAATTCTAAAACAGATTCCCAAATTATTGCATCTGTGTTCTTTTTCTTGTCGTAAGGAGGATTATTTTTTTGACTTCTGATTATTGCCTTTCCCATGACAATGTCCGAATCGATAATTTTTGCTTTTGCCTCTAAAGTTTCAAAATATCCGATAGACTTACTCTTTTTGGGGTGTCTATAACGTTCTTCTGCTAACATTATCTCTTTTTCATAATTTTTTAAATATTTGTTTTTTTCAACTTCCAAAGTCTTTTGCAACTTTGGAAACTCTTTTAGGGATTCAATTTTTGAAGTCAAATTACTGATGTAGTTTTCTTTGCTTTTCTCTTTTTCATTACACTCAGTAATAAACCAATCCTCTAGATGATTTCTTTTGACTTCATCAATGACCTGTGTTGGCATTACTAGAATTAATTTTTCATTATCAATAAGTTTTTTTATCAAATCTACAACATCACCAGAAAAAGTGGTGTTTTCGTTAAATAGATACTTATATATGTTTGTGTCAATAAAAAGATATTTCATATAATTATCCATTACAAGATGGGTTGTATTGCTGAATCATTAAACTTTCAATCAGGACCCTTTGGGAAGGATCATTTTGACGAAGAATAAAAAGTGAGTGAGAAGTTACATATTTTCGCCAACAATCCATTTTATGATGATTATCAAGCCTTTGATTGATATCTTCAGTAATACCGACATATAATATTTTGTTTCCAAACTGATGCGTTGGCTGAACAACCATATATACACATGGGAAGGTGGCATTAAATTTTCTATCAAAATAATACCGCCCCTCAAATAATAAGTTGTGAGTTTTCCCGTTGTATAAAATTGGTACGGTTAGGTTATTCATAAAATATTTGTAATTTCAGATAAAATATATGAGTTCTCTTTATCCAGTCGTGAAATATCTTTCAGAATTTCCTTTGGTGTGCGCAAAATACTGGCGTTCTTTTTATTTGGATTTTTTACCGACAAATCAAAAGTCTTTTGATTGACATTTTTAATATCAACTGACCAAGAATTTTCGCTATCTGCTTTGGTTTTTTGCAACTCCACAAATTCTTTCAAATCTGTTTCACTCAAAGGTTGTCCTTTGCCGAGATTGCGAACAAGATTGAGTTGATAAAACCAAATTTTTTTTGTAGGTACGCCTTTTTCAAAAAAAAGAACAACAGTTTTTACTCCCGCACCTTGAAAAGCTCCACCCGGTAAATCCAAAACACTGTGCAAATTGCAATTTTCTAAAAGAAGTTTTCTTATACTAGCTTCAGCACTATTTTCTTTACCATTACTTAAAAAAGTATTTTTAATAACAATGCCGGCTTTTCCTCCCGCTTTTAACATTTTGATAAAGTGCTGAAGAAAAAGAGAGGCAGTTTCGCCAGTTTTGATAGGAAAATTGTGTTGCACCTCTGGTCTTTCTTTTCCACCAAACGGAGGGTTGGCAATAATTACATCAAAACGATCCTTTTCTTGTATATCAGCCAAATTTTCTGTCAAAGTGTTTGTATGTTTTATATTTGGAGTTTCTATTCCATGAAGAATCATATTCATCACTCCAATTATATAAGGCAAAGATATTTTTTCCTTACCATAAAATGTTTTTGTTTGTAAAATGTCCCATTCTTTTGAGCTTAATTTTTCTCTGTTTGCTGTTAAAAAATTAAAAGCTTCAACCAAGAACCCAGCACTTCCGCATGCTCCATCATAAATAGTTTCGCCCAACTTTGGATTAACGACTTTTACAATAGTTTTAATAAGAGGGCGTGGTGTGTAATATTGACCTCCATCACGACCAGCATTCCCCATATTCTGAATCTTGCTCTCGTAAAGATGCGAAAGTTCATGTTTTTCTTCGTCAGTTTGAAAATGAAGCTTATCAACTGTATCTAAAATATTTCGCAAAGAATAACCACTTTGGATTTTATTTTTTAACTCATGAAAAATTTCACCTATTTTATATTCAATCGTATTAGAATCTTCCGCTCTGAATTTTTTCAAGTACGGAAAGAGTTTATTGTTAACAAAATCTCGTAAATCGTCGCCATCAAGCGCTTTATGATGATCTAATTTGCCATCTGTCCCTTTAGGACTTGCCCAAACACTCCACTGATATTCAGGAGATAGAATATACTTGTATTTTTTGCCTGCTAGACGAGCACTTTTTTCTTTGTCTTTTTCTAGGTCATCAAGATATTTCAAAAATAAAATCCAAGAAGTTTGCTCAATATAATCAAGCGCACTTCCGGCATTATCTGCCCTTAAAACATCGTCTATATTTTTTAATGATTGTTCAAACATAATTTTATTTCAAAAGTTCACTACTGGAAATTCCCAAAGCCCCCGAGATTTTTTCCAAAGTCGAAAGAGTAGGGTTCATACGACCATTTTCAATGTTGCTGATATAAGCCCGATCAACACCCAAAACCGTCGCAAGGTCTCCTTGCGATAAGTTCTTTTTCAAGCGCAGTTTTCTTAGGTTTTCCCCAAGTTTTTTACCTGTTGCCATAGATACATATTAGTAAAACTTGCATTATTTTGCAAGAGTGCAGTATAATTCATACATGTCCGCCCATAATTCCCCCAAAACAAAAAGAGGAGCAAATGGAAAATTCCTCCCCAAACCCCTCCTTTTCCATTTGCGACATCCGAATTCAAAAACAAATGAGCCGAAG
>JAWXBH010000237.1:0-2734 GCA_034439935.1 bacterium | reverse complement strand
TATTAATGAACCTCCTACAAAAAAAGAAATTAATAGCTGAAAGAGTAAAACTGTTGTCATAAATTTGTCTAGTATGTTTCTACAGCATGACCGCTAACGGTTTGCAGCTACCCGAAGGGCGGGATTTTTACTACAAAACTTGATTTGAAAAACTAAACTTTCATTAACCACAAAACTGTTTTTGGAATACGAAACCCCGCCTTTTGGGTAGGTGCTGTTATGTGTTCGTGCTTTCATTGGCCAATTACATGATATTTGTCGTCCGTTTTCAAATTCATATTTTTTTCATTCGCAAATCCAATGCCTCCCTTATGATAATAGTTGTCAAATATACCAGATAAGTCAGGTGTCAATGCTACAGTTTGGTCTGTATTGAGATGCTCATTTGTGATTTTATTAGTTAGAAAACCTCCGCAAGTTTCTAACTCGTCTCCGCAAATTAATCGTCCATGCAATTTCTCTCTCATTATTAAATAGTTTGTAAGGTCAGAAGTTTTCTTGCTTAGTTTTTTTAATAACAGCAAAAACACTTCTAAGTCGTCAACAGTAACACTCCAAGGGAAGTCATCGTCATCATAAATTTCAAGAAGTTCTGCAAGGTTGGTTTGAATTTGCCCAAACCTCTCAAGTGTAACAACAATTGAAAAGGCATGATGATAATTTTTTGTTCTGATGTCTATGATATGTTTTTTTAAATCTTGGTCTTTATAAATTTGGAGAACTTCGTGATTGATAAATTTGCTTTTCACTCTGTATGCTTGGTCGTATCCTTTCTGGATTGTTTCATTGAAGTTGGATAAAATTAAAGGATATGCTTTTTCAGGGTCTCGTCTTGGTTCGTCTCTTTTAGATGCTTTCGCCTCAACAATAAGGGCTAATCCGTCTATGAGAAAAAGTAAATCCTGTTCGTGTTTATCTTGGGTGAAAAACCCTTTATAAACAAATGCTTTACCTTTGAAGAAATTTTGAAATATCTTTTCAATTTTAGTTTCTAATTCCGAACCTCTAACAGCATAGAATTTCTCTCCTTTATCGGGTAGTGTTTTGCAAAACTCAAATAGAGAATTATAAACTGCATGGATTAGTTGTTTTGTTTCAATGGTTTGGTAACTATCTTCAGCAACTTTGAAAAGTGGTTTTGTATGGAGAATGTTGTTCTCCGAATAGTATAAAAAGTTGGATTCTCTTCTTTCACAAGTAAGCGTTGTTATAAATGCAGATGCTTTGTCATTGCCAAATTGATTTGCAAGTTCAACTTCAGTAAATCTATTCATGCTCCCTTTGTCATACATGAACTGAAATAGATTCTTAAAATGTTCAGGCATATAATTATTCCAATCAGGTAGAAGAATATTTTTTGAAATCATTTCTCCTGCAAATTCCTCCCATGTTTGTTGTCCTTCTTTGTAGTTTATTTTTTCACCAAGAAATTTGTTTGGCAAACTATCAATGTAGTTGTAAATGTCAATGAAGTCTTGCACCTCCAAGCCGAAATGTTGTTTTATTTCATTGTTAAATGGTTGAAAATAGATTGCAACTCTTTCTATAACTTGCTCCTCGTAATTCAATGGTCCTTGATTAAAATAACTAAGGAATGTTGGCATTGCAATCATTCTTTTCATTACCCATTCTTCGTTGACTTCGTCCGGCTGTTTTGGATAAAAAAAATGTTGGTAGCCAAACTCAATTTGGTTCAATAGGTCTTTTATATGTTCCCAATCCTCGTTAGAATATTGAGGTATGAGTGCTGTAGTCTTATCAATAGCGGATGTCAAGTTGAGTCCTGCTAAATAATAGAGTTGTCTAAGCGGTGAAGAAAGTCCTTTGAGTGAGTTGGTCGGATTGTCAAACGAAATGAAATTCATTAAAGAACTTATGTCGCCAAGAAACATTGAGGTTTCGTAACGGCTTACAAATTGTTTAAGCTCTAAAGATTTTTGCTCTAAATTAATTTCCACTCTGTTGTATTTTAGCATGACACATAACTCGTAAATATACGCAACTTTCTTACGCAAGAGCAAAAGTATAGAAAAGATGGAGATTCAACGAAAAAAAATATCTTTGAAATTAAATTGTTGAAAATGAAGCTATTGCAAAGCGGTTGCCTGCATTAGAACACTTTGGCAATACAAAATGCGCATCTGTAAATTCTGAAACCTACCCAGTGCCACAATACAAAATGCGCACCTTTCCTACTGCTCTTTTTTGTCCAGAATCAGGATATGGTCCCCGATGATTTCGGTCACATACCGCTTGTTGCCTTGCTTGTCATCATAAGACCGGGTTTTGTTTTTTCCTTCCAAATACACCGTACTTCCTTTGCGCAGGTACTTCTCCGCAAGATCGGCCAGACCACGCCACAATATAATGGTGTGCCACTCTGTCAGTGCATGGGCTTGGCCTTTGTCGTCCTTGTAGGTTTCCGTGGTTGCTAAGGAGAATTTGGCAACTTTAATGCTGCCGTTTAGTGTTTGCACTTCCGGGTCTTTACCCAGGTTTCCAATCAGCATAATTTTGTTTAGACCTTTCATTTGGTATTGGTTTTGATTGTGTTATAACTTGTCCAGAGGACTCTGGATGTTTTTAATCGTCTGCTTACTCACATGGGTATAACGCAACGTGGTTTTTAGGTCATTGTGACCAAGTAATTCCTGTATGAAACTAATGTCGGTACCTGCCTCGAGTAGATGGGTTGCAAAACTGTGCCGCAAGCCATGTATGCCCACTTTTTTGT
>JAWXBH010000236.1:0-3069 GCA_034439935.1 bacterium | reverse complement strand
CCGATACCTGTGAGACCTGTTCCGTCCACTTTACAGTTGACTTCATCCACTCCCTGAAGTGTAAGTGATTTGTTAATGATTACTCCTTCATTAAAAGTACCGGGACTAGCTTCAATGACATCATTTGGATTTGCAGCATTGATAGCTGATTGAATTGTTATGTAGCTGGTACTTTGCGTCAAATTTACAACTGGTCCTGCACCAGTACAACTTCCCGGAACCGGCTGAAAGCCAGAAGCAGGATCATTGTCTGTTCCGTTTACGAGATAAGGTAGAAATGTGAGAGCACCTTTGTGAAGGTTTACAACGGCAGATGCAGTTGTTGTACCATACCAGTTACAACTTATAGAAATGCTATTGGAAGTTTTATTTACTACTGCCTTATTTGAATAACTGTTTCCAAAATTATTTTCCGTTACAGTATTACCTGTTGGTGAATTATTGACTTTATCAAATTCTCCAAATCTTAATCCATTATTAGGACCGCTTACAAAACAGTTTTTTAATGTAAATCCGGTTAATGTTGCCGGGTCTGCAATATAGGACGGCGCGTCATCCCTTGCTTTTATCGCTAAGGAAGAAGGATTATCAATATTAGAAGCGGTTCCTGTTACACCGCAATTTGTGATCGAACTATTCTGTATTATGATATTAGAGTATGAATCGTATTTCAGATTAATATCAATTCCGTTATTAAAACCATAAGCCGGATCTGTTCCGCTGTTATCTATGATTACATTATCAATGAGTGCATTTCTCAATTTTTCAAAATACATACCCTTCTTCAGATTATTGCTGAAGTCCGAATTTTTAATTGTAATGTTGTCAAAAGTATTTGCAGCAGGTGTTTGAGCAGCAACGAAAATACCAAAGCCGTTATTGGCTCCGACACCGTTACCTTTGACTTCCGAACTGTCAATCATCACGTTGCTTACAAGATCACCGGTTCCTGCTCTCAATCCTCCAACAATATTATTATTGAATTTACATTTAACTATGTTTAATCCATTGGTCCCGTTACTTGTGGCTAAAGCAAACTGGCAATTCGATACACTTTCTACATTATAGAGGTTTGTATTTGTTGAAGAAGTTCTCAAACCAAAGTTATAATTACTGACTTTTAAATCTTTTACACTGGCATTTGGCGAAGTTATATTTATTCCGTCACCTGTGCATGATACTGAAGGAGATAGTATGGTTGAAGCAGGTCCTCTCCCGAGCATTGTAACGGATTTATTTAATGAAACATTTTCATTAAATGTCCCTGAACTAATATTGACAGTATATCCCCCTGAAGCAGCATCTATTCCTCTCTGAATCAAAGGAGCCGTTGTATTTGGAGGATAAAAACTATTCAAAGTTACATAATCGTTGTTGGCTTTTACCGATACGATGCCAACGCCGCTCCAGTCAATTTTGTGATCAATCTTATCTTCCACGGCAAACAACTCTGCATCCGTCATGCTGCTTCCGTTCAGACCTCCAAATTCCGCAGACTGTGCATTGATGTATGCAGATGGCGCATCACTTCCGTTTGTTATCAAACGAATATACTTTGAAAGGTTAGTATTAAAATCTATTGGTACCGCTCCGTTAAATGAAACCGAAGCACCAGCACCTTCGATAATCAAACCTATGCCTGTACCGTTAACAATATTAGTTGCATTATTTATGTTAAGAGCTATTGTTGCATTATTTGTATTAAGTATATTATCACGAACCCAGA
Source organism: bacterium (assembly GCA_034439935.1). GTDB lineage: Bacteria > Bacteroidota > Ignavibacteria > Tepidaquicellales > Tepidaquicellaceae > JAGPCH01. The sequence goes on along the minus strand of JAWXBH010000236.1, from coordinate 1,343 downwards.
TGGCAGTATCGCAATTGTTTATTGTTACACCGGTCATTGCAGCAACACCAGGTGAATTTGCATTAAGAAAACCAGTGTTATAGTTTTCTGCAACAACACCAATGTTACAGCCTGTTAAAATACCTCCCATAACTGTCACTGTATTTGTAGAAGTACAATTCCAGAAGTTAACCCCGTTTCGTGCACCCGTAACATTATTATTATTCATGTTTACACCAACTGCCGAACCGATTGATGCAATGTAAAGTCCGAAATTATTTGGGGCTCCGGAAACAGTTGTAAAGATATTATTCTGAATATCAAATGATGAAGCTGTACCATATGCAAGGTTATGAAAAATACCGGCACGGTAAGATTCAATTTCATTTGTACTTATCGAGTGATTGGCTCCAAGATCAGGGCTGTAAAAATTTCCTGTCTGAACACCAACCCTTGTACGCGTCATAACATTATTTGTAACTGATCCGTAACAGTTATCATAAAGTAAAACACCGATCCCAAATTGAGTGGGTATAATGTTATCAAATTTATTTTGAGTAATTAAATTATCGTATGTTGAAGCGCCGTTACTGAAATAGTTGTCAAAATCAATTCCGGCATAATTTATATTTTTAATAATGTTATTTCTGACAACTGTATTTGAAAGTCCATCATAAGCACCAAGTGCTTCTGCAGCATCTATATTCGCACCATTAATATTCACCGAGCTGGTAAGTGTAGGATTATCTCCGTCAAAAGTAATACCATCTATCGTAGAACCGCTTCCGGCAGGTGTAATATAGAAAAAGGTAACTGCATTCGGACTGTAAGGATCCGGTTCTGTTGTTGCAGGCTGAATAATAGTTTCCGGACCTCTTATTCCTGTATTCGGGTCTACACCATAATTCGCTCCCCTAATCTGCAAATATTTATTTAACGTTATATTTTCGCGATATACACCGGCATCAATAGTAATTACGTCACCGTTATTAGCTGCATTAATTGCTGCCTGAATCGTAGGCTGATTACCCGGTACATTTATAATTATGTTTAATGAATTTGTTGAATACACTGAATTCATTTTATCTTCCGAATGATTTCTCTTAATGCTTTTATCCCATCTTATTGCTTCAAGTACTTTGGGCTGGGAAAATAAATTTGTGGAAATCAAAATGATTCCCAGAAAAGGTAAATACTTTAAATTATTACTTAAAGCTTGTATTAATTTTTTCATAATTTTTTGGGTTAAATTTTTTAAAAAATTTCTAAAAAGTGTATTTACTTGGTTTTTAATATAATGTGAATTTATTTTGGAATATTTCCACAAACAGAATGAGCTGGTTGTCTTATTTGCACGTTTGTTT
>JAWXBH010000235.1:0-6739 GCA_034439935.1 bacterium | reverse complement strand
CGACATAATTCTATATCTCAGCTTTGCGATACCCATACTTGTGATAATTGCAGTTATCTATTTTGTAAGAAGAGGTTTAAAAAAAGGTGAAGCTTTTGCGGACAAGCTCAGACTTAGTATTGCTGCAGCCAGACCGGCGACAGCGATGGTCGTTTCTGCTTCACAGGGAATGACAGGAGGTGACATTAACAGGATAATACATCTTAAGCTGCAGGTAAACGATGGATTCTCACCACCCTACATCGCAAAAACTACGTGGTTCATCAATACGCTTCATTTTGATAAGATAAGAGAAGGCAATGCGATCATGATAAAGGTTGATTCGATTAACAGGAACATTATTTATCCTGCAGAAAACTGGGGGAGGTATTCGGAAGGTTATGAAAATCTTAAGACGAACGCTAAAATATATTTATTTATGTATATGTACCTTACTTGACTGCAAAAGGATTAATTATTTTCAAACTGTTTTCAATGAGTTGATTGTTTTGAAAATCTTCAGAAAACAATACATCACACTTATTTTCTAATGCAGAAGACAAAATCAAAGAATCGTAATAACTGTATTTATACTTAAAAGATAAGAACAATGCCTTATTACTGGTTTCATTTGTCACAACATCAACTGAACAATAACTTTGAAGGATATCTACATGTTTTCTAATATCAATTTCTTTCATTCTGAACTTTTTTATACAAACATTTATATTTTCATTAATTACCTGAATGCTGATTTTAGGTTTTTGAAAAACCAATTCCATGGTTTTTTCTTTTTTGAATTTGTCATCCTCCAGTAAATAAATCAACACATTGGAATCAAGAAAATAACTACCTCCCATTTACATCTTCCCTGTTAAACTTAAATTCTTTAGAACTAAAATTAAAAGTATTCCAGAACTTTATTGCTTCATGATCGATAGTATCATTGGTTTCATTTATTTCAAGTACTGTTATCCGTAATGTTTTATTTAATAATTCTTCAGGAAGATTAATGATCAATTCTTCCTTCTTTCCTGGTTTAATTATATGATCTATCATAAAATTATTTTTAATCAAAATTAATAAATTGAAAATCAGTAAAAATGTAAAAATTTATTTTTATGATTGAATATTAAAAAGAGGATCCATTTGAAAAAGGAATACTTATTAAAATTACCCATTTTGTTCTTATTGAAACGCCTCGACACTTTCATTCGACATCATCCTTCTTGGATTTTCTCTCGGAACTATTCTTCTCATAAAATCAAAGAACAACTTAGTTGTTGTACACGACGGGCATATACCTATGTCTCCGTTCCAGATCTCATCACAGAATGCATCCGGTAAGTTTTTATAAATTATTTCGGTTGCTTTCTCGTGAACATCCCAGACCCAATCAGTATCGGGCGCCTGCTTGCCTTCATAATCAGTACCGACCATCGGTATGAACGGGCTCATTATCGGCCAGATACCTTCGGAAGAAAGATAATTTATTCCTGCTAATACAGATTCCATCGGTTCAAGTCCCACGACAAAGGAACTCAGCGCTCTTGCCGGCTTGAGAAGTTCTCTTGCTTCCTTTAATGATTCGATCCAGCGTTCACGTCCGACTCTTCTTGTTTTACCGGGACAGATCTCATTGAAGATCTTCTCATCCCAGATCTCGAGATTGAAGGCGACTGAACTGATGCCTGTCGAGCAGAGATATTCTGTTTCCTCTTTGGTTCTGGTCGCAGTGATCGCCGTGACTATCGGAAAATTTTTTTTGTTTAACAAGGGCTTTAGCGCTTCGAGGATCTTGGGGAGATTTCCAAGTCCGTCATCTTTAGCAGCGCCTGCAGTCATTGCAAGATGTGAACAAACAGGATTATCAATTATCGCTTCTTTTACAACATCATAAATATCATCGGCTTCCTTTCGTGTGACAACGTGATCCCTGTTCCTCTGTCTTGCCGGAACAATATTGCAGAACTTGCATTGTTCACCTTTTGCAAAATAATTACACGCGTTATCAAAACATACACGCAGTCCGCAGTCGCCTCTCATTGAAGCAACCTTCTTCATCGACTCACCGCTCCTTGTTTTCATATCATAGAATGCAGGACGTCTCGGCCATCTTACTTCACAAAGCTCAATATTATTTTTTAATAATATTATCGCGTCTCCGCTTTTGTGAACTCTGAAAGCCGAGGACGGACTATAGCGCACATCAACATAAAGATCGTAAGGCAGCAGCATATCATTTGGAAGAGGTCTTGTTCCGTCACCCGTTCCTTTGTGAGTTGATGGAGTCATTTCAAATACCCAGAAAACTTTTTCAAGACCACCCTGCCCGACTGTTGTCAATGCTTCATCGGAAATGGTAAGCCCTTCTATAAGGAGCTCGGTCTTTAATCTTATTGCTTCGTCGAGTGTCAATTTTAATTTCTAAATTTTAAAAGATTAGTCAGATGTTAAACGTCTTGAAACTTGTAACTTGTAACTCCAATTTTCTCTCAACAGACAACGCATGCGTTGTCTCTACGACTGGCGTTGGCTCTACGTACTACGTTGGCTCTACGACTGGCGTTGGCTCTACGACTGGCGTTGGCTCTACGAACGGCGTTGGCTCTACGACTGGCGTTGGCTCTACGACTGGCGTTGTCTCTACGAACGGCGTTGGCTCTACGACTGGCGTTGGCTCTACGAACGGCGTTGGCTCTACGAACGGCGTTGGCTCTACGACTGGTGAACTAATTAATAACTTCCAACTGAATTGGTGTCTTGCTCAGTTCATTCCCTGAATGATATTCTTTAAGTCCGGCGTTTTCTTTAATAACATCAAACAAAAATCCTCCAGTAAAACATTCTGCGCAGATTGGAGCATCAAGCTTCCAGTATTCTTCAGTTGTAATAAAAGGAAGCTTCTGAGAAATAATTTCAGCGGCTTCAATATGCGTATCGAACATCCATTTGAATGTCGGTGGTCTGAAACCCTCAAACTGACTTCCGGTCTCCGGACTGAATGGAACAATGATCGGGATAACTCCTCTGTCACAGCACCAATGTACTCCTTCTATGAGCGTTTGTCTCGGCTCAAGTCCCGCGATCATCGCGGAGAAAACCCTTCCTTCACCAAAATGCTTTACCGCATCGATAAGTGATTCTTCCCATAATTCTCTGCCGATATTTTCATCCTTACCCGGAACGATTGCCTTCCAGTAACCTTTATCAAATACTTCAAAATTAAACGAGACCGAATGAAGTCCAAGATCATGAAGTAATTTCACCTCTTCAATTTTTTTTGTCGGAGAAACTGTCATAAGTAATTTTGTTCTTTCCCTGTCATTCTTATAAGGAAATCTTTGTGAAATTTCTTCAAGTATCTGGGTCGTTCCGCCAAGCCCCTGCTTATCGGCAGGCGTACCTCTTGTTAATATCGATCTCGGATCCGGGTGATATTTTTTTGCGGCTTCGATCACATCTGCAACCTGTGAAGCAGTCTTCCTCGCATTGGAAATATTCTCATCGGGATAGAAATCCTGAGCGGGTGTAAGGTTACAGAATCTGCATTCGGTCTTTGTGCGGAAGTAATCACAATAATAATTCCAGGTGAAGTTAAGGTTACATGTGCCGTTGTAGACAACTATCTTTTCAAAAGGCGTAAGATCATTAGTATAGTTTTTTGAGAACGGCGGAAGGGAAACAAATTCGGAAGAACAGATAACATTATTTACTTTGTCTTCTACAATAAGATCGGTTCCGTTAATTCTCAGCCTGAAGTTAGCTTCCGGATTTTCACGCACCTGAACAAAGACACCTTCCGGCATTTTAAGTTCGGCAGGCAGAAAATTCGCAGCCCGGCTTTCTTCCCAATCCTGGGAAGTAATCAGATCGTTCCTTAATTCATTAAGTCTCAGACCGTTAATGAGCAGGTCACACTTTAGTTTTATTAATTCTTTTCGGTTTATCATTTAAATTAAATTTGCTTTGGATTGAATGTTAACGAGGTTCTTTCTGAATCAGGTACAATTGCAATGCAGGTTTAATATTAATAAAAAAGTCCCGCAAAAAACATTACGGGACTTTGAAATACTAACACAAGTTACATTTTACTTCCATGAACCAGCAGGTGGAAATATTGAATGTGACTTTTCACTTGCATTATCCCATGAACCCGCAGGCGGGAAAATCGAATGTGACTTTTCACTTGCATTATCCCATGAACCAGCAGGCGGGAAAATCGAATGTGACTTTTCACTTGCATCGTTCCATGATCCTGCCGGTGGGAATATCGAATGAGACTTTTCACTTGCATTACCCCACGAACCAGCAGGCGGGAAAATCGAATGTGACTTTTTACTTGCATCGTTCCATGATCCTGCCGGTGGGAATATCGAATGAGACTTTTCGCCTGCATTGTTCCATGATCCTGCCGGTGGGAAAATTGTGTGTGAGCTTGTTTTTACTTCGTTCATAAATGAATTTGGTTAAATAATTTATTACTTTTTTACCGTTATCAACATAATATTTATAATGAGAATATTCAATTCAGATTATAGTTGAGTTTTGTAAAGTTCGTAAAAATCTGTCAGGATTGTAGTGCCCGTTGAGTATGTTCAATGTGTTGAGTAAGTTGAAAGTAGTGGACATTTAAACTTTTTATATTCTTAATACTGACTTTATGCACTTTATTCGAAACAAACTTTACAATTTTCTTTTTAATCCACAATTAATTATAATCCTTGAAAAAAATCATTAATATTGGTATTTTAAAACTACACATTTAGTAAATAATCATAATTACATTTCGTTGTGTTAGACGACTTAACAAATAAGCTCGAAGGTGTTTTAAAAAAAATCCGCGGGCAGGGAAAGATTTCTGAAAATAATATTGATGAATCCCTGCGTGAAATAAGGAGAGTTCTCTTCGATGCTGACGTTAATTACAAGGTCGTTACAAGCTTTTTAAATGAGGTCAAACAGAGATCACTCGGTGAGAACGTGCTGCGAAGCATTACTCCTGGGCAATTAATTGTAAAGATTATCAATGACGAGCTTGTTAAGCTAATGGGCTCTGAAAAAGTTGAGTTAAATTTCTCACAGAGGATCCCATCCATTATAATGCTTGTGGGCTTACAAGGGTCGGGTAAAACTACTTTTTCGGCTAAGCTTGCAAAATATCTGAAATCCAAAGGAAGAAATCCTGTACTTGCCGCCTGTGACGTTTACAGACCTGCGGCGATAGAGCAATTAAAAATTTTAGGAAAACAAATTAACATTCCTGTTTATTCCGACGAAAATGAAAAAGACCCGCTAAAGATCTCCAACGCAGCCATTGAATATGCCAAACAAAACGCCAGAGATACTCTTATAATTGATACAGCCGGACGTCTTGCAATAGATGAGGAAATGATGAATGAGGTTTCGCGCATAAAGGATGCATTGAATCCGGAAGAAATATTGTTTGTAGTGGATTCGATGACAGGACAGGATGCGGTCAATACAGCAAAGACATTTCATGACAAATTAAATTACGACGGAGTAGTACTTACCAAGCTTGACGGTGATACAAGAGGAGGCGCGGCATTATCAATTAAAGCGATAGTGAACGTTCCGATAAAGTTTACAGGTATCGGAGAAAAGCTTGATGCGATCGAACAGTTCCACCCGGACAGAATGGCTTCAAGAATTCTCGGGATGGGTGACATTGTTACTTTCGTTGAAAAGGCGCAGACCGAGTTTGATATGTCTGAAAGCGGAAAGCTTGAAGAAAAATTCAGAAAAAATAAATTCGACTATAATGATTTTCTTGCATATCTGGGTCAGATCAAGAAAATGGGATCGCTTGCAGGAATAATCGCAATGATACCCGGAGCAAATAAAATGCTTAAGAATCAGAATATTGATGAATCCGTAATGACAAAGATCGAAGCCGTGATATTGTCAATGACTAATAAGGAAAGAGAAAATCCGAATCTGCTTAATGGTACGAGAAGAAGAAGAATCGCCGACGGAAGCGGTAATCCAATACAGCAAGTAAATAAAGTCATAAAGCAGTTCGAAGACATGCAGAAGATGATGAAGCAATTCAGCAAAGATAAAGGAAGAGGGTTGATGAAGAGAATGAAGCTACCTGCAAATATGATGAACGAATTCAAATCTTAAATAAAATTTCAAAAGTAAAAAACATAAAATAATACATTGGTAAAATTAAGATTAAAAAGAATGGGAAAGAAGCATTATCCGATCTACAAGATCGTAGTTGCTGACTCCCGTTCACCCAGAGATGGAAGATTCATAGAAGCCATCGGATCATACAATCCAAACATTGATCCTATGGAAATAAAGATAGATGAAGGCAGAGCAAAGTACTGGTTAAATGTTGGAGCTCAGCCTACTGATACTGTAAGAAGCTTGTTCAAAAGCGAAGGATTGATCTTCAAGATGAAGCTTGAGAAAGCCGGATCTGCACCTGAAGCGATCGAAACGGAGATGCAGAAATTTTTGTCAGACAAGCAGGCATCTTTTGTTCGTGCACGTGAAAAGAAAGCAAGAAGAAAATTGAGCAAGAAGAAAAAAGCTGAGACAAAAGATGCTCCGGTTACTCCTATATCAGCAGAGGCTCCAAAAGTTGAAGACGCACCGAAGACAGTAGCTGCACCAAAAGTTGAAGAAGCGCCTAAGGCAGAAGATAAACCAAAAGTTGAAGAAGCGCCTAAGGCAGAAGATAAGCCAAAAGTTGAAGAAGCGACTAAGGCAGAAGATAAGCCAAAAGTTG
>JAWXBH010000234.1:0-11744 GCA_034439935.1 bacterium | reverse complement strand
GTTAAAATTTTAAAGGTTTTTTTATTGAGAATGCAAAAATTTATTTCAGAATAATTTTACTATCAACTTTTAACTTTTAACTTTTAACTCAATGATTTATGGCGCAATAGTTTCCCTATATACAAACTTTCCATCCTTGATCTCAAGTACTACTGCCGGCTTGATAGCGTTACGCTGCTCATTAATTGTAATGATACCTGTTGCTCCTGGAAAGTCCTTTGTCTTTGCAAGTTCATTTTTGATCTTTTCACCTTCTGTTGATCCTGCTTTTCTTATCGCTTCAAAAAGAATGAGTCCTGCGTCATAAGCGAGAAAGCTCATTGCATCAGGTTCTTTACCGTATTTCGCTTTATATTTCTTGATGAAATCCTGAACACGCGGGGAAGGATCATCAGCGGAAACGTGTGTTGAGAAGAAGCTTCCTTCAAGAGCGTCTTTGGCTTTGCCTTCGGTCAGCTTTTCTGATTCCCATCCGTCACTACCAAAAAGCGGACAGGTAAGTCCGATTTCACGTGCCTGTATTGAAATTAAATTTACATCTGTGTAATAACCCGGAATGAAAATGGCTTCCGGATTTTTTGCCTTTATTGCTGTAAGCTGCGCTTTAAAATCTTTATCGCCTGCTGAATATTTTTGCTCTTCAATAATTTCACCGCCCATTCCCGTGAATACATTTTTAAAATTGTCGGCAAGACCTGTTGAGTATGCGTTTTTCTGATCAACAAGTAGAGCTACTCTTTTCACTTTCATCGAATTGATAGCGAACTTGCTCATCACTGTCGCCTGGAAAGGATCAATAAAACAAACTCTGAAAATGTAATCTCCGATAGTTGTTACTTCAGGGTTTGTTGAAGCAGGGGTTATCATCGGAATTTTAGCAGCCTGACAGATCGGCGCTCCTGCTTTACTTCTTGAGGAAGCGACCTCGCCTATGATCGCGACTACTTTATCCCTGTTGATCAGCTTTTGTACAACCGTCTGAGTTTCAGATGGCTTTCCCTGATTATCCTCCGTAATTAATTTAACCTGTTTGCCGAGAAGTCCTCCTGCTTTATTGACTTCCTCTACAGCAAGCTCGAGCCCGTTATGCGAAGACTGACCGAAGGTTGCTTCACTGCCGGTGAGTGAGGCGTATTCACCGATCAGAATTTCATTAGTGTTCGCCTTATTACAGGAAGAAAAATAAACTGAAGCAGTAGTTATAATGCAAAGAATTATTAAGACTTTATAAAAGTTTTTCATAATTTTGGTTTAATTAGAAGTGGGTTAAAATAATTTTATTAGTTTATAAAAACAATTTCATTTGGTAATCTGCTGATAATGTATAATAAACAATGTGCATTGCCATGATTGCCGGGACTGTAGGTATTTAAAAATTATCATTTAAAAAATGAAGTATTATGTTTAAATTAACAATACATGGCACGAATAAACATAACGATCGTTGATGCTACCGGTAATAAGGAGCAGCAGGCAACACTCCCCGACGATGCTTCAGTTAAAAGAATCATGGAAGTACTTCTTCCTAAAATGAAAATGCCGCTTACAGGTCCGGACGGCGAACCGCTTTCATATAAATTTCATCACAAGGCATCCGGCAAGCAGCTTACCGAAACTCAAACCCTTGCTGAGGCAGGTGTAAAAGAAGGTGACGTCCTCCGTCTTCATCCCGAAATAACCGCAGGCTAATCATTAATTACTAATTACAAATTACTAATTACTAATTACTAATTACTAATTACTAATTACTAATTACAAACTATTTCAGATATTTTGTCTCTAAAATAGATTATGCATATCGAAATAAAAGATGATCGTTACTCCAGGCTTGAGCTCATCACATGGTGGGATCAGAGCATTTTAAAGAATGCGCGTGTACTTGTCGCAGGATGCGGAGCTTTGGGAAATGAGATCGTAAAAAATCTTGCAATGCTTGGGATTGGAAATATATATGTCATTGATATGGATAAAGTTGAGAAGAGCAATCTTACACGCAGCGTTCTTTTCAGAAAGGAAGACGAGGGAAAATTTAAAGCTGAAGTGATTGCCAAACATGCACGTGAAATTAATGATGAGGTCAGCATTAAATATTTTGCAGGAAACATCTACAATCTCGGGCTCGGCGTGTTTAAGGATTTCGATCTTGTGATCGGAGGACTGGACAACAGGGAAGCGCGGCTTTTTATTAATCAGTCATGCTGGAAAGTAAGCAAACCCTGGATCGACGGCGCGATCGAAGTTCTCAATGGAGTAGCACGTATGTTCATTCCGGGCAACGCTTGTTATGAATGCACAATGTCGGAAGTTGATTACAGACTTATCAATAAAAGAAAATCCTGTATGCTGCTTGGCATTGATGAAATTACGGAAGGGAAAATTCCGACAACACCCACAGTAGCTTCAATTATCGCCGGTGTACAGGTTCAGGAAGCGGTAAAATTTTTACACAAAAGAGAAGATATGAATTTACTTAACGGAAAAGGTTTTATCTTTAATGGAGCCATCAATGATTCGTATATAATTGAATATCAGATGAACGAGGACTGTCCTTCGCATTATAAATTTGACAACATTCAGAAAACAGAAAAAAAATTTGAAGATGCCACTATAGGTGATTTGATCGCGTTCGGCAAAGAATATTTCCGATCCGATGATGCAAAATTTCAGATCGAATTTAATAATGAGATAGTTTATGAACTGGCGGATGAAGAGAAGAATACTTCAAAAGAATTTTTTGGTAATATAAATCTGATGTCAGTAAAGGATGTGAAGCTGGAGGACGGGAAGTTTTTGAAGATAAGATCATTGCACAGTTTATCCCCGGGTTCAGCAATTGCAAAAAAACTAAGCGAGAAAAAACTTACAGAGCTGAAGATCCCTTACAATGATATAATTGTATTAAGAAAAGATGAAGAGGAAGTTCAACTGGAGTTTGAACCGATGGAAATTTTTAAATCATAAGTAAAATTAAAACGGAAAATATTTGGCTTCAGCACAGGATAAATATGAATTCATACGAAATAAGACCTGCCCTTATTGCCAGTCTAAAATAAAAACCGGTGCTGACTTTATTGTCTGCTCTCAATGCGGTACTCCGCATCATACCGAATGCTGGGACGAAAATTCCGGCTGCACAACCTACGGCTGTATCAATAATCCTAACACCGAAGAAAAAGTAGATCTGAACTCAGAGGACATTGGAAATCAGACAATAGATTCGATCAGGGAGTCACTGAGAGCAAATGCCGGAGAAGCATTGGAAGAAGCCTTTATAGAGTGTCCGAACTGTAAGTCATCAATTGAGGAAAGCTCGACTTACTGTAAGATCTGCGGGTTCAATGTTAAGGATAATAAGTTTGATGAAGCTAAGGAGGAATTTGAAAAAGAGTATAAGAAAAGATATAAGGAAAAACAGAATTTAACACGCAACAGATTTTATCTGACAGTAGGAAGCTTTACTGTCATTATTCTGACACTGGCATTTTTATTTTATCTTACGGTGACAAGACTGAATGAATATTTCGCATCAGATGAATATAAGATCATCAATACGGTTGAGAACTGGAAGGAAGCGTGGGAAAATAAAAATCCTGAAAAGTATAAGAGTTACATGAGCGATGATTATTTATTTTTCGGAAAGGACGGAAAGGAAGTTGATTTGAATGAGCGGCTGAAAAGAATTGAATCTGCGTTTAAGAATTCAAAGGACATTAAAATAAAATTCACCGATATGAAAATGATCGAGGATTCTTCCACAACTTCAAACGATAAGAAGGTCCAGTTCGGTCAGATCTATGAAGTCGATAAGACAAAGGAAAACGGAGTAAAAACACTGCGTCTTTATAAAGGAGAAGAAACAAATGGTGAATGGAAAATTTACAGAGAGTTTCTCGATTGACACTGCTGCACTAAAGAGTAATCTACAAACTTCAACTAAAAAACAAATACGACAGCAGTAAACCGAGTACAAGAGTCAGCCCGAACATCATGTTGAGCTGCGCTGTCATCATTATGTGCTGTGTGCCGTAATCAAATCTCGCAATTCCATCAGACGGAAATCCTTCCGACATTTTTACTGCTTTCAGTGCAAGCGGTAATGTGATAAGTGAAAGAAGTGCAAACCATGGAAGCAGGTTCAATACAACGAAAATTATCAGACACAGATAAGCTCCGAGTATCAAAGCGTAGTAAACCTTTACAGAAAGCTTTTCGCCTATAAGTATAGGCAGAGTTTTAACGCCAAATTTTCCATCGAAGTTTATGTCGCGGATATTATTTGAATGAAGGATCGCGTCGATCAGCATGCCGATCGGTATCGAAAACAAAAGAGGAAGATATGAAAATTGTTTTGTCTGAACGATGTATGCGCCGAGAGTCATTCCAAGTCCGAATGAAAAGATAACCTGCAGATCGCCTAAGGCTTTGTACTTTAATGCTAACGGCTTCGCGGTATAAAATACTGCCGAGAGCAGTCCGAACAATGTCAGATAAATTATCCACGCGCCTGCCTGAGTATAAAGGTAAACTCCGATGAAGAATGCAATCATAAGTGTGATGACTGCCGCGGCTTTCATCTGTTTCATTGAAACAAGTCCCATCGATATTACCATCGAGCCGCCGTGAGGAATGCCCAGTGCTTTGTCTTCCTTATCAATGCCGGTATCGTAATCAAAGATATCGTTGATCAGATTTGTTCCGACCTGCACAAGAAGGCATCCAATCAGACAGAGAAAGAAATTTAAAAAATTAAATTTCAGACCGGGATTAAGAAGGACTGCGAGTACGGAACCAAGAAGTACCGGAATGATCGATGCCGGAAATGAATAAGCTCGTGCAGCCATCAGCCACAGTTTCGGACCTGTCGGCACAGGTAAAATGTTTTCGGACATGGATTATTTTTTGTTAATAATGTAAATTTACGGATTATATGTTTTGAAATAAACATAATTACTACCGCCGAAATAAACTTCTCTAAACATCCGTCCAAAATAAGAAAAAACTTGCCACGAATTTCACGAATGCTCACGAATAAAAAATATTATCACTAATTTTAAAAACAGAATTAACATAAATTTATTTTAACAGCAAAGATATCTTCAAGTTTATTTAAAAGTTGATTTAAAAATTTGATATTGGTGCAAAAATATTACCAAAACAGATTGAATTTAAATTTATTAAATTTTTCAAAAAACATTTTGGACGGCTATGACTTCTCTATGAACATTGATATACAAAACATTAAATTATTAAAACTTTATTTATGGACATGACAAATCATCCACGTCCTAAGTATTCACTTATTGAAACCGAGAAAAAATAGATAGTTGACAGAAATAAAATGCCGGAGCTTTACAAGCTTATATTGATTGAAGTAACAGACAAATATTTTTTGGGAACAAGAACGCGTTTAAGAAGAATGGAAAATACAGACACACACGAAATTCAATACAAGCTGACAAAAAAATACGGGAAGATCTCACCGCAAAGTGAACCTCTCACAACTCTTTATCTTACTGAATCAGAATTCAATTTTTATAATTGTCTTAATGGATCAATACTCATAAAGAAAATTTATAGGTATCCGTTTGAAAGTAAAATTTTTTTTGATTGAGGTTTTTAAAAAGCCGGAAGTTGATTTTATCCTGCTTGAAATCGAGTCTTCATCTGAACAGGAAATTAACCTGCTGCGAATTCCTGAATTTGCGATGGAAGATGATACAAATAAAAAAGAATACGAGGGTTATACGATCGCCTGCAGAGAAGCTTAAAAAACTGTATCACTGTTCACTTGACCAGGAGCATTTTCCTTACTTCATTAAAATCAATCAAACCATTCTGCGAAGCCACCGTCATCCTATAAAAATAAACTCCGCTCGGCAGATCGCTCCCGTCAAATTTAACGCTATACTTTCCGGGTGACTTTTTTCCATTCACTAAATCTGCGATCTCTTTTCCCAATGCATCATAAACTTTTATTGAGACAGTTCCGAAAGCTGAAATCTCAAACTCGAGATTTGTAACGGGGTTAAATGGGTTCGGATAATTCTGTAATAAATCAAATTGATCAGGCAGTGATGAGATGTTATTGCCGACTCCTACAATAGGTACGACCGTCTTAAATGCACTGCGTCCGTGAGTCCATACTACAAGCGCTCGCGTCGGCTGATGGAATGTAAGATCATGACACGGAACATTCGAAGGAATTCCGGCTGCGAGAATGTTCCAGCTTGCGCCAAGATTCGATGAGTACATCACTGTGATGTCAGTGCCAATGTATAAAGTATTGGTATTATCCGGATCGATGATTACATCATTGATCGGAGCATCCGGCAAGTTACCTTTGATTGAGATCCAGTTGGAGCCGTAATTTGTTGTGCGGAAAATATGCGAGCCGGTTGAATCAACTTTATAACCGGATAAAGTCACATAACAAACATTTGCTGAATCAGGATGAACTGCAACTCTGGTAACCCATCTGTAAGGAAGTCCGGCGTTTACCTGAAGCCAGTTCGTGCCGCCGTTAGTTGTACACCATACCTTCGCGTTATCTGTTCCGCAGTAGATGACATTTGGATTTGATTTTGCGACATCGACGGTTGTGATTGTTCCGAGGTTTCTAATGTGCGGAGCTGCGAGGTCAGGGCTGATCGCAGTCCATGACGCCATTGCGTTTGTTGATTTATGAATTTTATATGACCCTGCATAAAGTGTAAGCGGATTATTTTTATCAATTACATAAGGAGTCATCCAGTTTGTGTATTGAAGGTCAAGACCGCTTGTGCCGCCGAAGAAAGTATTTCCTCCGTCAGTAGAACGAACGAGACCGCCCATTTGCGAGGAAGCATAAACTCTTTGTGAATTTGAATAATCAACAAGACAATAAAATCCATCACCGCCGTTGATCTCTTCCCAGTTACCGATGCTTCCGGTTGTTCTGTTCGTGCCGTTGTCCTGAGTTCCGGCAAGGATCGTATTTGGATTATTGAAATCAATATCACCCGCGTAAAACTGTGTGATAGGAAGTGACTGACTTGCAAGCCATGTTGAACCTCCGTCGGTTGAATAATCTATTCCTCCGTCATTTCCAACGGCAATGTAATTTGGGTTTGAAAATGAAAATGCAACTGCATGCTGATCAACATGTGATTTACCAATTATGCCAAAAGACGTGCCGCCATTGGTGGACATCTCCATATCGAGTCCGCCGCAAAAAACCTTATCTGAATTTACAGGATCAACTCTGCAGATCCTGTTGAACCAGGCGTAGTTAGATGAGCCGGCAACAGATGCATTAATGACCGCCCAGTTTGTGCCGCCGTTAGTGGATTTATACAAGCCGCGTGTAGTGCCACCGGTAGTAGCAGTTAAGGCATAAATGATCTGCGGATTGCTATTAGAAATATCCAAAGATATCCTTCCAAGATTAATGTCATTAACTGGAAAGCCGCCGCTGACAGGCGTCCAGATGTCCCCTGAATTTGTAGTAACAAAAAGCCCCGACTTTGGTCCGCCATATTTTATGTAGTCCTCTCTTCTCTGAACTTCCCACATTGCAGCAATAACTTTTGCCGGATTAACCGGATCAACACAAACATCAAAAGCTCCTACAGAGTCAGCGATAAAAAGAGACTTGTTCCAGCTTTGTCCCGCGTTAGTTGACTTGTAAATCCCTCGTTGAATATTTTTCCTACGGGTCCATCCTCCTGCAGCCGCGTAAATTTCCTGCGTGTTCAATGGATTGATCGAAATGTTTCCGATCGTGTACGAACTGTCAAGACCTGCGAACACCCACGTGTTGCCCGCATCAGTGGACTTATACATTCCTGTTCCGGGATAGTAGCTTCGCAGTGAATTGGATTCACCGGTTCCGCAGTAAATTATATTCGGATTAACAGGATCGATCGCGAGCGATCCGATGGAAGAAGTATTCTGATTATCAAAAATACTGATCCAGCTCTGACAGAAGTTGGTAGATTTCCAGAGACCGCCATTGGCTGTTCCTGTATAAATTATTTGCGGATTATTCGGATGAATTGCAATCGTCGTAATTCTTCCTTCGATGTTGGTTGGACCTGCAAGATTCCACTGAGCGGAATTGTCAGAAAGGTCAGCACTGAAATTATTTTTTACATACTCAACTGATTTATAATATTCTTCAAGCGGAATTTCATCAAACGGAAACGCACGCTGTCTTTCAAGCCAGTCCATAGCCGGCACGAATCCCGGTTCGTTTCCCTCGCGCTCTTCTTCAGACTCAAAAGTAAAATTTCTATCCTTATTTTCAATTTCCGCAAAGAACAGATAATACACTGATAGTGCTGAAATGATCAGCGCTGTAGCAATAAAAAATTTTCCCTTCATGACTTATACTGTTTTTAAAATTTTCAAAAAATAAATTTTTTCCTGAGCTGTTACCGCCCGGCAAGTCTTTTGTCATAATTTCCAAATGCCCATTTCAATGCGGGCGGTGTTATGAATGTAGTAAGCATTACTATAATTATTATCGCCGAGAATAATGCTCCGTCAAGAACACCAAGTCCTTTGCCAATGCCTGCGAATATAAGTCCAACCTCTCCACGCGGAACCATGCCGATGCCAATGATCTTTTTATCCATACCTTTAGCAAAAATTCCTGATACAAGCTTTCCAATTATAGCGACAAAGGTCAGCACGAGAGCAACTCCGAGAATGTTAAAATTACCAAACGCTGCGAGATCAACCTGAAGTCCCATTATCACAAAAAATACCGGCGCGAATATCTTCTCGATCGGCTCGGTGATTTTCTTAACAGTAATATCCTTGTTCTTAACAGCGTCATTAAAATATTCTTCCTTGATGATAAGTCCCGCTGCGAAAGCGCCGACAATGCTTGCCAGTCCGATCCGGTCGCTCAACCACGCAAGCAGCATCAGCAAAGCAAACGGAAACAGAAGCCTTATGTTTTTGTTATCTATGATTGCAACGATCTTCACCTGCTGCCGTAAAAATTTTGCTCCGATAAATAATACAGCTCCGAGAAATAAAACCGACTTCAGCAAAATTATTCCTATTGTCGAGATCTCAAGTGAGCCGCTCGATATTATTCCTGCTACAACAGCGAGAGCTATGAGTCCGAGTATATCATCGATCACAGCGGCACCGAGCACAATTTTTGCTTCGGGAATGTTGAGCTTGTTCATATCTTTAAAAACTCTGGCGGTAATCCCAATGCTTGTCGCGCAAAGTGTAGCACCAACAAACAAATAAAAATTCGTTCCGTGATCGGGTAGCAGCCACATCGCTGTAAAATATCCGAGCAGCGACGGGACTACAACTCCTATCAAAGCCGTAACGAGCGCGGGTCCGCCGACATTAGCCATTTCTTCGACGCTTGTTTCGAGTCCTACCGCGAATAGCAGAATCAGCACTCCGAATGAAGACAGCAAAAAAATTGAATTAACAATTAACTGATACTCAGAAAAATCCGGGCCGGTCATAATTCTGATGAGTTCATTACCATAACCCTCTGATGTCATTGCTTCGGGTGGAATTGAAGTTCTTACAGATTCTTCCCATGGAATATTCTGAGTAATGCTGACGTGTGAGATCTTATTGACATCGTCCTGATGCCGCAGCAATGTCATTATGGGTGAATTGAACTGATAAAGTATTGTGCCGATGATGACACCGACAATTAATTCGCCGAGAACTTCCGGCTGTTTGATCTTTTTTGCAAGGAATCTGCCAAGCACTGCACCGGCGATTATTATAAAAAAAAGTAAATAGACCGGAGCGAATTTGTCTCCGTGAGACGGCTCTTCGGTTTTTACCGGCGAAATATCGGAAGAAGAAGCTGAACCGGTTTCAGCAAGTAAATTTTCCTGACCGCATTGAACTTCCTGCTGACAGAAGGATACTGAAGAAATAAAAAGTAATATTAAAAAAAATTTAAATATGTTCATTCAGTATCAGAAGGATTTTTTTAAAAAATCAAGAGTAAGTGTAATTACTTCCTCAAGCGCGACAGTTGTACCTTCATAAGGATGAACTGCACCGAAAGTATGTCCGGTTTTTTCTATCAATATAATCTCGGTCTTGCCTTTGAGTTCAGGTTGTGCTTCGATCCTTCTTGCGTAAAGATCTTCGGCGTTTGAATAATCAACAGTGATATCCTGTGTTCCATGAACAAGCAGAACTGGCGCTTGAATTTTTGTAATTGCATTTTGAATGTCAAGACGTTCACTATTTTTTTCAAGGTCTTCGATAAGTGAATAGTTCATACGCATCATTTGATTTGTCCGGGAATTCATTACTTCAAAGTATCCCGCTTCCTTCCATTTATTTTTTAACACATCGCTGTACCGGTTAAAGTTGTTGACGGATGAAAGCACGATAAGCTTTTTGACCCGAGCATCTTCCGCTGTCTTTAATATCGCGATCCCGCCTCCGCGTGAATGTCCGATGAGAGTGACATTGTTTACGTCATAATTATAGTCGTCCTTATTTTCAAAGAGAAAATCGATGACACTTCTCAGGTCGTCAAGCTCCCGTGAGAAAGTATTTTTGGCGAACAGATCAAGCCGCGTGAAGTCACTCTGCTCATTTTCACTGTCACCGGTTCCGTTATAGGAAAAGTTGAACGCGACAGTGAAAAAATTTTCTGAAGTAATCTTATCCAGCATATACGGAAAGCAGCCCCAGTCCTTGAATCCTTTGAATCCATGACAAAAGATGACCAGCGGTAATTTCGTTCCTTCTTCGGGAAACCGCAGATCCGTATTAAGACTGTCTCCATGACTATTCTTAATTTTAATTGTAACTTTCTTTAAATCCATTGAAAGAAATTATTTTTTTAATAGAATACTAAGACTGATTGTGACTATTTGTTTTACAGATCCATTATCATAACAATATGCGGACCAAGATCTTCGGGATGAAAGATCTCGCCTGTTCTTTTCATTCCGAATTTTTCATAAAATTTTTCGGCAGTAACTCTCGCATTGCACCAGAAAATTTTGCCTCCGTTCTCTTTCGCTTGAGAAATGCAAAGCTCCATCAGTTGTTTCCCGATTCCCTGACCTCTTACTTTTTCAATTGTCGCCATTCCCCGCAATCGCCAGGAATCCGGCTCTTCAACTTCCTTAAATCTGTCCTTATATAGGGAAGAAATACCTACAAGCTCTGAATTATCGAATGCTCCGTAATGAACGGTTGTCTCATCATCATCGCCGGGATAAACAAGTGTTTCAGCCGGCTGATGTTGTCTTAATGTAAGCTGCCTTAGACTGCGTGTTTCGGCTGCGGTGATTTTTTTTATGAAGGACAATTAATTGAAAAAGGATTAAAAGTTGTATCTGATAAGTTAAGAGTTGTAATAAAGAATTGTAATGAAAGATTTCATGGAGAGGAGAGAATCCTAATTAGCACTTTAAACAAAGCTTTTGGGTGATTGGCAAAGAGCAAGAGCATCTGACACGAATTTCACAAATTCACACGAATTATTTTATGTTTGAGAAGAAGCTTTTTGGTGTAAGCAAAGAGCAAGAGCATCAGCCACGAATTTCACAAATTCAGACGAATTTTTTTTATGTTTGAATAGAAAATTATTTTAAAATTCGTGATCATTCGTGTAATTAGTGGCAAAGCTTTTGGGTGATCGGCAAAGAGCAAGAGCATCTGCCACGGATTGCACAAATTCAGACGAATTTTTTTTATGTTTGAATAGAAAATTATTTTAAAATTCGTGATCATTCGTGTAATTAGTG
>JAWXBH010000233.1:0-6889 GCA_034439935.1 bacterium | reverse complement strand
TATTCCTGTGCCTGTGTCGGTAATTGCAAACTCAATGGCTGCTTTCTCTTTATCTTCATTCAATAAACGAACAGTTACCGTTATTTTTCCTTTTGCTGTGAACTTTATAGCATTACTCAAAAGGTTTAAAAGAATTTGGTGCAAACGTACCGAATCGCCGATCAACACTACTGGAATTTTGTTGTCATATTCTTTAACTAAATCTAAATTCTTTTCTTTAATTTTTAAATCAAACACCTGATGCATGGTGGATATTGAGAATTCCATTTTGAAAGGTGTTTGTTCAAATGTCATTTTCCCTGCATCTACTTTTGCTAAATCCAGTATGTCGTTGATCAGCACGAGTAATCCATCGCTACTGGCTTTTATAGCATCCAAATACTCTTTTTGTTTTACTGACAAATCTGTTTTCAATATTATCTTTGTAAACCCTATTATCGCATTCATTGGTGTGCGAATTTCATGACTCATGTTCGACAAAAATTGCTGCTTCGCTTTCATTGCATCTTCTGCAATTCGTGTGGCGGTTTCAGCTTTACTTTTTGCCTCTGTTAGCTCTGCCATAATTCTTTTTTGAACTGTAGCATCACCATAAAGCGTTTTCATTTCTTCCCTTTGAACCAATAATTCACGGGTTTTTTTATATAAATCCACAAGAACAGCCACCTTAGCTTTTAATATTTCCGGAATAAGCGGTTTAATCATATAATCAACTGCACCAGCCTGATACCCTTTAAAAATATGCATAGAATTATCCATGCTGGCAGTTAAAAAAATGATTGGAATATGTTTAAGTGTTTCAATTCCTCGAATTAATTCTACTGTTTCAAAACCATCCATCCCCGGCATTTGCACGTCCATTAATATGATGGCGAAATCTTGTTCATGCAGCAGAATTTTTAATGCTTCATTTCCAGAATGTGCTTTCACACATATATAATTGTCATTAGAAAGAATTAATTCTAATGCGAACAAATTTTCCGGAAGATCATCAACCAATAAAATTTTAACAGGACTAATTGCTTTCATCATCATTAAAATTTATTCTCATCACTTATTAATTATGATGGTTCGGGGCAATAAAAAATGTTAAACCTCCTTATTTGCTTAGCCACACACGCATTAGTGATAGCAACCGTTCAATATCAATTGGTTTAGAAATGTAATCATTGGCACCCGCGTCAATACATTTTTGTTTATCGTCTTTCATGGCTTTTGCTGTGAGTGCAATTACAGGTAGCTGCGTGAATCTCGTCTGAGCGCGAATTCGTTTCATTGCTTCGTAACCGTCCATTTCCGGCATCATGATATCCATCAATACCAAATCTATTTCGGGATGTATTTCCAACATCTCTAAAGCATTTTTTCCATTTTCTGATTTTATTATTTCCATTCCACGTTCTTTTAATATTTTTGATAATGCAAATAAGTTTCGCATATCATCATCTACTAATAATATTTTTTTCGCATGAAATACAGATTCTTTATCGTAAAGTTTATTTATAATTACTTGTTTTGATTTAGGCAAATTGCTTATTGTCCTGTGAAGAAAAAGAGCTGTTTCATCCAACAATCGTTCTTCTGACTTTACTCCTTTTATAATAATGCTCTCAGCATATTTCTGAAGTTCATTGTTTTCTTCTTTTGTAAGTTCCTTACCGGTGTATACAATAACAGGCGGAAGATTGTGGTCTTTTATTTTTTCTAATTTATGAATGAGGTCGAACCCGCTCATGTCCGGCAAACCAATATCCAGTATCATACAATCAATATGATTTTGTTCATACAGTGCTAAGGCTTCTTTACCTGTTTCGGCCTCAAAACATTTAACATCTCCGTTGCCAATGAGTGTGCGCATTGCCTTTCTGGAATTTTCATTGTCTTCGATAATGAGCAGGTTTTTAATTTTTCTGTTTACAAAATTTTCAATCCTATTAAATGCTTCTTCCAAATCTTCTTTAGCAACTGGTTTCATCAAATACTCAACCGCTCCTTCTCTGATTGGTTCCAGCGAGCGTTCTTTTGCCGAAATAATATGCACAGGAATGTGCCTTAAAGAAGGATTTGCTTTTAATTCAAACAATACAGTGTGTCCGTTAATGCCCGGCAAAATCATATCGAGAATAATTGCTTGCGGTTTGTATTTTAATGCAAGTAATAAACCATCTTCTCCTGTTGCTGCCGATAAACATTTAAATCCTTTTTTGTTGGCCTGCTTTAAAATTATTGTAGAAAATTTCAGATCATCTTCAATAATGAGCAATGTTTTATCATCACCGGTTATTGTCTCTCTGTCATCTTTTATGTTGGGATAATTTAGATATTTAATATCATTTGATAAACGGGGTTTAAACGATGCTGATTCTTTCTCCCAATATATATCGGGAGTGTTTGTGCCTTTACGTTCCTGCTCCTGAACTATTTCTAATGGAATAATGAGAGAGAAAGTAGACCCTTCACTTAATTTGCTGCTCAGCTTAATTTCACCGCCTAATAATTTTGCAAGCTCACGCGAAATAGAAAGCCCTAAACCTGTGCCGCCATACTTTCTGGATGTTCCCCCTTCAGCTTGCTGAAAGGCTTCAAATATGGCCTGTTGTTTTTCTTCCAAAATTCCAATCCCTGTGTCAGTAATTGAAATAATTACAGTACTTCCCGTATTTCGGCCAATTTGAATACTCACACTTCCTTTTTCAGTAAATTTTATGGCGTTTGATAAAAGATTTTTTAATATCTGGTTCAACCGTTGTGAATCAGTGAGAATGAATTCAGGTAGTTCTTTATCTAAATCTGTATTTAGCGTCAATCCTTTTTTCTCGGCATGATGTTTAAATTCGCGGATGAGTTCATTTGCAAAATTTTTCAGTGATACGGGTTCAATGTTTAAAGACATTTTCCCGGCTTCAATTTTAGACAGGTCAAGTACTTCATTAATTAATACAAGCAAATCACAACCACTTTTATAAATTATTTCTGCACTCTCTACCTGAACACTATCCAAGTTTTTATTTCTGTTTTCAGATAGATCTTTTGACAGGATCAGCAAACTATTAAGAGGGGTGCGTAATTCATGCGACATATTAGCAAGGAACTCCGATTTATACTTGCTGCTTATTTCTAGCTGTTTTGTTTTTTGTTCAATGTCGTTTTTTGAAGCCTCAACTTCCAAATTTTTCGCTTCCAATGATTGTGTTTGCGCTTCTAATTCCTCATTGGTCATCTGTAATTCCTCTTGCTGTTGTTTCAAATTTTGCGCTTGTTCTTCTAGTTCTTCATTCATTTGTTTCAGCTCTTCCTGCTGTGTTTGTAATTCTTCACCTTGATTTGCCAGCTCCTCTATTTGATTTTTTGTAGTAGTAATATCAAATCGGATGGCGAGATATTTTTCTATTTTACCATCAATTCCTTTAAAAGGAGTAATTGTTGTATCCACCCAATAAAAAGTTCCGTCCTTAGCTTTATTTAATATTTCTCCTTTCCAGGTTCTTCCGCCACCAATTGATTTCCACATACCAATAAATAATCCAGCCGGCTGCTTTCCTGATTTCAACATTCTGTGATTATTTCCTACTAATTCCTCTCTTGAATATTTCGAAATTTTACAGAAATTATCATTTGCATATATGATATCGCCATTTGCATCGGCAATAGAAAGAATAGCCGCTTGGTTCAGAGAATTTAGTTGCTGCTCTATTTCCAGTGCCGATATTTCCATTTCGCCATTTTGCACTTGAATCTTTTCTAATAATTCTCTAAGCGCTTCCTGATTGAAAGCTGTATTTACGGCAATAGCAATACTTTTCATAGAAGCATTGATAAATTCTTTTTCTGTTTCGTTGAAATGAGTAAGTCTCCCAATTTCTATTACACCCATTGTTTTACCTTCAAACAAAAATGGAATAATGAGTATATGTTTTGGTTTGGCGTTTAGAACAGAGGAGGTAATGCGAATATGTTCCTCTGCTATATCTGTTAAAGAAATTTGTTTTTGTTCCTGCGCTGCCTGGCCAACCAATCCCTCATTCAGTGCAAATTTTTCTTTAGTATCGGTAGAGGATGAAAAGGCATAACGTCCGTTTAACATAAATGCATTTTCTTTATCATTAAACAGATAAACTGCGCCAATTTGTGCTTTCAAATAAGTGCATAAAAAACTAATGGTATTGTTTGCCAACTCCTCTAAACTTTTGTCGCCTATTAATTTTTCGTTAAGGTCTGTGTTACCTGTAAGCAGCCAGTTTTTGCTGGCAGTTTCCGATTCAGATAGTTTAAGTGTTTTTAAATTTGATGTAATTATGCTGTAAACAATAATAAGGACTAAAATGATGATTAATATTAAAATGACAAAAACTGTAGTAAAATTGCTGGCATCTTCATCACTTGCTTGTTTTCTTTCAGCAAGTAACGTATATTCTATATTCCGAATACTATCAATTATTTCTCGTATTTTATCTTGTGATTCTTTTCCTACACCAGAGACAACAAATTCCCTTGCCATATCAAAACCCTGTCTGCGAAGATTGATTCCGTTTTTTAATTGAATGAAACGTATTTTTATTTCCTTTTCTAGTTCCTTACTCTTTTGATGGACGGTACTGTCTTTTGTCAACTCTTTTACTTTAGCAAGATGTTCGTCAATAGTTCTTTCGGCATTTGTAAAAGGTTCTAAATAAACATCATCGCCAGTAATGATAAAACCACGGTTGCCTGTCTCAGCAGCAGTGATAGTAGATAGAATTTGGCTGAATTCATTTAATACCTTGTTGGTCTGATCTACCAGGGTATTCGAAGCGATAAATTTTTCACTATTTTTAAACGAGAAAAATGCAACTCCGAAAAGTATCACAGCGCAAGCTATAAATCCAGTTAATATTTTTTTGGCAAGTGTCATTTTTATTTTATTATTTGTCCCGATAGCTATTGGGATTGGGTTTTGTTATTTTTATTAGCAACTGAACTATTTTCTCCAAGGATAAAATATAATCCGGTTGAACTGCCGCAATTGCTGATGCGGGCATATTTGGGGATTCGGCTGTTTTCGGGTCCTGAATAATGGCTAAACCACCGCATTCTTTTATTCGCTTTATACCTTTTGTCCCGTCATTATTTGAACCTGTTAATACTATACCAATCAATTTTTTTTTATACGCCTCAGCGGCTGATTCAAACAATACATCAATGGATGGTCTTGCAAAATTTACATATTCATCAATTGTAAGCGAAAAGGTTTTATCGTTTTCAATCATCAAATGATAATTAGCCGGAGCGATATAAACTTTTCCGGATACTATTTTTTCTTTCTCATCTGCTTCTTTTATGCTAAGATTGCTTTTAGCGTTTAGAAGTTTTATCCAATCGTTATCAGAACGTGCGCTCACATGTTGCACTATAATAATTGGTATTCTATAATCAGCAGGCAATGTTGAAAATAGATACTTCAAAGCATTCATTCCACCTGAAGAAACTCCTATAACAATTGCTTCATACTCCATTTTTTAATATTTCTTTTTTAATATTTTTTGTTTTTTATCCAACTCAATATATTTTTCATAAAAGTCGGTAAACCCCAGACCTTCTTTTGAACCTAAACATAAAATGCCTCCATTGATAAGGCTTTCATAAAGCAGTTTTTGCACTTTATTTTGCAAACTGTTATCAAAATAAATTAATACATTTCTGCATAAAATCAAATGTACCTCTGCAAATACACTGTCGGTAACCAAATTATGGTTTGCCCATACAATGTTTTTTTTCAGAGATTGATTCATGATAATATTATCATAATAGGAAGTATAATAGCTTGAAAAAGATTCTTTTCCTCCCGACAATTGATAATTGATGGTATATTCTTTCATCAAAGCATTCGAAAAAATTCCTTCTTTTGCTCCGTTTAAAGCATGTTGGTTAAAATCAGTAGCGTAAATTGTTGCCCTGTCATACAAGCCTTCTTCCTGCATAATTATTGCCATTGAATAAGCTTCTTCGCCAGTTGCACATCCGGCATGCCATATTTTTATAAAGGGGTATGTTTTTAAAACAGGAATAACATTTTTTCGTAACGACTTATAAAAATCCTGATCACGAAACATTTCGGTTACGGTGATTGATAAATCCTGTAAAAGTTCATGCGCAAATGTTTCATCCTTCAAAACTTTAGATTGAATTTGGGAAATATCTTCTAGTCCAGACAGCCTCATCCTGTTCCTAATCCTGCGATTGATGTGGGCTTTGGAATACTGCCGGAAATCATATCCGTATTTTTGGTAAATTGCCTCTAATAATAAGAAAATTTCCAGTTCTGTAGTGTCTTCGCTGCTCATTTCGCACAAGGTCAGGCAACATAAACACTAAAGAGTTACATCGTTTTATATAAAAGTTACATAATTCACACTTTCCCGCACTTAGAAAAGAATGTTGAGTGTTTTTATTATGGCTTTTTTGGCCATGTTGGTCTGTCTTTAGCATGGGTGGCAACGTTTTGGGGCTTGGCGAAGAAGCGGATTTCGAAGCACTAAATTGTCTGCCAGTACTGAACTTGATACGAAGCACAAAACTTCGGCACTGCGTGTAAGTCATGTCATTATTTGAGGTCGTGTTAAAAGGAGTTCTTTGATAGTCGGGGGGTTATCAATCACCGATTTTTGTCATCGGGGATAATGCCAGGTACTATCGAAATGTCGAATTGCAGGCCTGGTTGGACAATAATCCCCGCATCATACAACTGTTTCTGCCCACTTATTCCCCCAATTGCATAATCCGGCTCAAACTGGACACTAAAATCCGGCGCGATGTTATTTCTTTTCCGGCGCGAAGTGAACACCTGATTTTTGGGCAGATTGGTTCAGCATAGTGTTTGGTTTTATTGGTTCATGTACGTTCGCAAAAAACG
>JAWXBH010000232.1:0-7841 GCA_034439935.1 bacterium | reverse complement strand
TACTAAAACTTTGGAAATGTATTAATTTGTATTAATAATAATTTAGTAATTTCTTAAACTGAATGTATTACTGAAATAAACATTCCCTGTTAATTTTTAAAGTCATTTGTTATTTTTCATTCATGAAAATTTTAATCACAGGCGGAAGCGGTTTGCTTGGACAGTACCTTAATATTACTCTCTCAAAAGTTAACCGGATATTGACACTGTATAATTCGAACGAGGGAAACTGCCGGCAATACCATTCAGTAAAAGTTGATCTTACAGATAAAGAAAAATTAAATGATCTGTTTATATTATTCAGTCCTGACATTGTAATTCATACAGCAGCCGTATCACGACCGGAGCTTTGTGATGAATTGCCTGAGGACTATATAATAGCCATTAATGTAACTTCAGCCAGGTCTCTTGCAGAACTTTGTGAGAAGCAGAAAGCGAAATTAATTTTTACTTCTACAGATCTGGTTTATCACGGTGATTCAGTACAGATGCATAGTGAAGATTCAAAGATCGATCCGATTTCACTTTATGCGAAAACAAAGGTCATGGCGGAGAACGAGATCCGAAGTACCTTTGATAATTACATAATACTCAGGACATCGTTATTGTATGGGATCGGTTTAAATAATTCAGTCAATAATTTCCACAATATGTTTTTTAGTTTCAAAACGAACAGACCGGTAAGACTTTTCCATGACCAGTTTAGAACGCCGCTTGCTTTGTCTGACGCAGCAAAACTCATCTCGGAATTAATTAAGTTGAATATTAAAAACATAACGTTGAACTTCGGTGGAAACCAAAGGATCTCACGAGCTGAATTAGGATTAATTCTTTGTGACAGAGCTGGCTTTGACAAGCAATTAATAATTGAAACATCAATGTTTGATATTGCAACACTTCATAAGGTAAAGGATGTTTCGATGGATACTTCATGGTTACAATCTCTCGGGTTAAAACAAAAGAGTATATTTGAATCAATTGATGAAATTGTAGAGCAGTATTCTTAGGTAAAGTTCATTTCGAATAGAAGGTGAATACTAAGAAGCTTTTAAAAAAAAGTAGTATACCCAATGCCTTATGAAATTCCGCATTAAATTCATTCTCATTATACTGGCAGCCACAGAAATTTCATTCTCTCAGCAAACCTCAACTCAAAATAACACTGAAACATTTAACGAAAATACAGATAAGACTTCTCAAACTTATAAAAACTTAAAGCTTGTAGAAAAACGCGGACAGCCGCTTAAAGACCTGTTGAAGCAGGATGTGCAGGTCAGATTTTACATCCGTGAACAGAAGACTGAATATAAACTTGATTTGTTGGGCTCCATAGGAAGTAACATTAATTTTGGTGGATTCTGGGACAAATATGCTGTAATAAATTTTACTCCTCAGGTTTATCTTAAACCTCTGAAGTTTATCAGCATATACTCGAACCGTTATCTGAGCTGTTTTATACCTGCAAAAAGTTTAAAGGAAAATTTGAAAGATTTCATTCTCCAGAGCGTATCGGTACTCGCCATTGATAATACATTCAAAGCAATGTTTGATAAAGAAAACCTGATCTCGGATCTGTTGTCATTTGCCGCAAAAAATCTTTTCATTAATTTATTGATCAAGCCTTCGGCAAAAAAAAGTGAAATTCCTGTCTATGAAAGTTTTTATTATTCAATGAGGATTACCTTTTAAAAATTGCTGATCCATACCAAGCGCAAACTTCTGCTTTAGTTAAATAAGTATAAACACCTATATAAAGCCCGTAGCTACCTCTATTAAAAACTTCAAAGAACTTATCTATTTTTGTAAAGAACATTTTTTAAAATACAATTAATGTCAAATCTCATGACTCATCAAATTTCCTGCCGCGACTTTCCTTCCGAGATCCCATTTCCTGAAAAGCTTTCCGGATACGAAATATCCGGAAAGCCCACTCACCTTTATTTCATCAATGAATAAAAAAACTTATACTACACTTGATATTGGAATTAGATTAACTACAGCTATCATGAAAATATTATTACCTGTGATTTACTTTACAAAAAAAATATTTAGAATTTAAAAATTGAGATACATATATTACAAATAAATTCATTACCCCAAAGCCTTATTGCAAATTCTAATTCCTACAATTAATAACAATGTTATGGTTGACAAGAAAAAATTCTTCAGCAAATTTCCGTACCGCCCATTATCCCAAACCGGTGTCGATACAATTGAAAATATTATCGATCAGTATGACGAGGATGACGGTTATACAAATCTTCGTCAGCTTGCTTATGTACTTGCCACGGCTTATCACGAATCCGCACATACCTGGAATCCTTCGATAAGAGAATACGGAAGAGGCAAGGGCAGGAAGTACGGATCACCACATGCTAAAACAGGTCAGATATATTACGGACGAGGTCTGTGCCAGCTCACCTGGTTCTTTAATTATGAAAGCTTTTCAAAGATACTCGGGGAAGATCTGATAAATGATCCGGATCTTGCTCTCGAGTCACGCAATAGTGTAGATATACTTATGATCGGAATGCGTGAAGGTGTTTTTACCAGGCACAAACTCAATATGTATTTTGATGAAGATACTACTGACTGGGTCGGCGCCCGAAAAATTATCAATGGTACAGACAGAGCAAATCTTATTGCATCTTATGCAAAAGCTTTTTATAAAGGTCTGGATTATTTAAGTGAAGATGACAAAGCAAACGAAGAAGCTGACATCGTGAATATACAGAATCCGAAGAAAAGCTTAACTGATGCAGAATCCGAAATGGCTGTAAAGGTTGAAGTCAATGGAAAGAATGTAACCGCTGATACTTGAGCATCTCATAATATTGCAAAAATCTAAAAGACTATTCTCGAATTTTAGACAATCAAAACCCTATTCAAGCAATTAAAAATAATTAATGCCATCTTTGTTTACATTCCGCGGATACATCAAACCTGATCCTCTCGATAAAGCTCCCATTGCAATGCAGTATATTCTAATGATGACTGTTACGCTTGCTGCATCGGTAGTTCTCGTCTATGCTATTACTGATGTGTTTAAATTACTGCAGTTCAGA
Source organism: bacterium (assembly GCA_034439935.1). Lineage (GTDB taxonomy): Bacteria > Bacteroidota > Ignavibacteria > Tepidaquicellales > Tepidaquicellaceae > JAGPCH01. Next base: position 4,776 of record JAWXBH010000232.1, on the reverse strand, counting down.
AGTTTCAGTATAAAAGTTTTTGAAGTTTTGATCTTTACTCTTGTTGCTGCTCCTCTGATTACATCAATCCGAAAGTCGGCTTCTTGGGTTTTGATGCTTATAATTTTCATACCTTTATTCTTATTTGATTTATATCTCCAGGCAAATTTTCGTGATTTCAGAAGTTTATATTCGCTGGCTTTATGGAATTATCTTCCGGGCACATTCATAGACGATATAAAAATTCTTCCGCTGAGATTTTTGATGACTCTTTCTTTTGATGCTTTGTTATTTGGTCCGATCTGTCTTTGGATCACAAGACTGATCGCGAAATTATTCTATGGAAAAAAGCAGAGCGAAATTATTCCGGACGAAGCTGTGCATAAAAGTTTATTTACTGATGAGTGTTCTCTTGAATCCATTAATAAGCCGAAGCGTGATGTCGGATTTTACATTTTAAGGATACTTGGTTTTTCTTATGCTGCATATCTCGTAATTCTTTTCATCGGCATGATCGGGGCAACTCCCTGGCCGGAATCCATCGGCAATCTGATTTCCATGACTTATGCAAATCCCGCTCTTGCAATAAATACTTATAGTAAGATCGGAATAATGATACTGTTTACTTTTATTGGCGCATACAATATCCATGTAAGGTATTACTGCTGCTGGGGATTGATAGTAGGTCATTTGGTTTCGACGATCTGTTCACTGGTTTTCTATTTTGCTTTTACAAATGAAAAAATAATTCATGAGTTTCTTCTTACCTCGGCAATTGTTGACGGGGTTATGATACTTATGTTCATTTACATTTTGATTAAGAGTAAAAAATATGCGATCGAATTCAATCCCGACAGAGACTTTACCAAATTCTTCTCTACCCCTTCACAGTTAGCGAAGGTCGTTTACATTCTTATAGCGGTATCCTCAATTCTGCTTGCCGGTGTTGCATTATACTTCAGATTGTTCAAAGACGGTAAAAGCGGACTCGGTGCGGTCTACGGCTATCCTGACCCTACCTTGGGAAATGCCCTCACACTTTATTTTACGGTTGCATTCATCGCAATATTATTAGCTGTCAGTGAAAAACTGAGACAATATTTTTTTGGCGTGCTGCTGTTTCCTTTCTTCGTTGGAATTGTCATGACGATCGTTCTATTCATATACAAAGATCTTTTATCTGCGGTGAATTTTATTACTCGTGGCGGAGGCACTGTACATGCCGACTGGTACTTTATGTTTTTCATTTTAGTGAATGTTATAGTTTATGTTGTTCTGATCTCCCTGAGGAAAATGTCTTTTAATGTTGACTATATAATTTCTTCAATGAGCCCTTCCGGTGCAAAAAATATAATGGCACTTGCATCTGCTTTTTTTAATGCGGATCCAAAAAGACAATCTTCTATTCTGATTTCCATAGATCAGTATATTGGCGGAATAAGAGGAAGGAAAAGGGGACTGCTTAATTTTCCATTCTGGCTTGTTGAAAATGTTTTGAATTTTACTTTTGCAATGCATCCTAATTTTTCCTCAATGAGCCGTGATGAGCAAAGATGGTTCGTAAAGAAATATCTGCTTCGCGATCAGATTGAAGTCAGAAAAGCTATCATTCCTCAGCTCGCTGATTTTGCTTCACAGATTGGTCTTGCTGTAAATGCAATGATAATGTTCGCTTACTACTCTGACATTAATTCACGGAAAGAGATCGGCTACGTTCCATACTATGCCCGTGACAGGCTGCAGGGAAAGACACCGTTGTTTGAACCGCCGTATAATAATATTGCCGGACTCCCTTCAGGTCCGGATGATCCATTAAATAATGAACCCGTTACAACGGCTCCTGAAAAACCTTTTGTCGCGCCAAGAGTTACAACGAATGTTTGCGAATACGATATTCCGGATGAAATAGATTATGTTATACTTGGTTCCGGTGCAGGAGGAGCTGTGATGAGCTACCGTCTTGCATGCGGAGCAGCTGATCCATCGAAAATATTAATGTTGGAAAGAGGAACCCGCTATGAACCGCTTCAGGATTTTAGCGATCATGAAATGGATATGATGAAAAAACTTTACAAAGAAGGCGGACTGCAGCAGACTAAGAAATTTACAATGTCAGTACTGCAGGGTGAATGCGTTGGAGGTACAACTGTCATTAATAACGCGATCTGCATTAAGATGACAGATGAAACAAGATCAAGATGGCAGAATGAATACGACATTGATCTTTCACGGCTCGAAGAAGAATATAAAAAGATCGAAAATGAAATTGAGATCAAAGAGATCGGAGAAAATGGGATCAACAGAAACGTTAAGTCTAAATTCATAAAAGCAGTTGATGGATATAATCAGAATTCACATGAGCATTTAATACCAGTCTTTCCTTTAAAAGCAAACTACCGGAATATTCAGGGTGATGAAAACTGGAATCTTGGCAACAAGCGTCAGAGTAAGAGAACTATGCTTGAAACGTATATCCCCTGGAGTGAATCAAAGAATGTTAATGTGATTTCAAATACCACCGGATTAAAGTTCATAGGCAATAAAGGTAAAGCCGAGTATGTAATTCTCAGACTTGATAACGGCGATCTGAAGAAAGTAAAAATAAATAAAGCCCTGATAGTTTCAGGCGGGGTAATTTCAAGCAGTCATTTTCTAATGAGAAGCGGAGTGGAAAAAAATGTCGGAAGAAGTATGAGCTGTAACTTTGCTTTTCCTGTGACAGCAATGTTCGATGATGTCATTGATGCTTTTGACGGTAATCAGATAACACTTGGAGCAATGGATCCACGCAACCGCGCCGTGTTTGAAACTTACTTTAATCCCCCGGCTGCCTTTGCTCTTGCATCAATTCCATTTTACTTCGTGCGAAGAGAAGAGCTTATGAAAAATTACAGAAAGCTTTTTAACTTTGGTGCTCTTGTCGGCTCTGAGCCAAACGGTACCATTGATAAAAAAACTGATCTTCTGAACGGTCAGGCGTTTTCATGGGAGCTGGGTAAAACTGATAAAGAAAATATTAAGTTTGCACTGACAACTATTTTAAAGCTGGCATATCATGCCGGAGCGATCAAAGCTGTTTTGCCAACTAAACCCGGAATTGAAATTGAGCTGACTCCGGAAAATATCAGCAGATTTGAGAACAGGTTAAATAGTTATCCTCTGCGTATGGAGGATCTTCTGATGGGCACTGCACATCCTCAGGGTGGAAATATTTTATGTGGTGACAGATCCGGTCATAAGGATAAGAGGGTTCTGAATGCGGATTTTTGCGTGGAGGGGTACAGCAACATTTATGTTGCTGATGCCTCTGTGTTTCCGGAAAGCCTTGGATTGAATCCGCAGTGGACAATAATGGCTATGAGTTCTATGGCTGCAGAGAGAATTTTAATGAAGCATAATTAAATGGAAGAAGTCAAAAGAGAGCAGTCAGATTATATTGATCTTAAGAGAAGCGAAGCGCAAAATCATTTCCGAGCACAAACTCATAAAGTAGAAAAAGTTAAACGGGCTCAGATATCTGTCAATCAGGTGACCGATTTTTTTGAATCGAGGATTTTTTCCTGGATATATCACTACTTCAAAAGCCGCTTCGGTCCAAAGCAAAAATTTCAAAATTATCTGAACACTCCTGATGATAACGGAGTTTACAGGATGAGCACAATTAATTCTAATACTAACAGTGAAATTTCAATTGCACTTGCAGGAGACTGGGCGACTGATACTGTTCAGTCGGATGCTATAGGCGAATTGATCTATTTGCACGATCCTGATTATACTTTCCATCTTGGTGATACTTATTTTGTAGGAATGCATGATGAGATGAATGTTAATTTTATTTTTGATAACAGCTCTTGGTACAGAGGTTCTTCCGGCACATTCGCACTACTAGGAAATCATGAAATGTATTCAAGAGGAATTTCTTATTTCAGAGATCTTCTTCCGACAATGGGTATTTACTCAAAGGAAGAAAATAAATACAAGGGTCAGAAAGCAAGTTTTATGTGTTTGGAAAATGATCACTGGAGGATCATCGGTCTTGATACAGGTTATAACTCAGTCGGCATTCCTCTGATCGAATATATATTTCCTCCTAAATGTGGATTCCAGAATGACATAATGGAATGGCTCGAAAAAACTCTTGATCTGAAGAATGATAAAAGGGGAATCGTATTTATGACCCATCACCAGTATTCTTCTGCTTTTGAAAAGGAATTTGTAAAAGCAGGAGAGCAGATCGCGTCCATAATTGGAAAGGAAAGGACTGTGCTTTGGTTTTGGGGGCATGAACATCGGCTCGCGGTATATGGTAAGTTCAGCAGCCCGAATGGAGTTTCAGCTTATGGGCGCTGCATTGGTCACGGGGGAATGCCTATTGAATTAAAGTGCGAGGTCATAAAAGAAAAGGCAAAGCTAAACTCACTTGTACTTTACGACGACAGAAAGAATACTGAACTGAAAGATGTTGAAGTAGGATATAATGGATTTGTGATTTTAAAAATTAACAATGATATCCTTCGTGCTGAATATTTTGACATCCGTGACGAACTGCTTTTCAGTGAAGAATGGAAAGCAGATGCCAGCACCGGAAGTATCACAGGTTTAAAGTTTGAGCTGGCATCTAAAGAAATGACGGTTTATAATAATGATATTATAAAGGCAGTAAAATAGTTTTAGTGTAACAAAATTCATTGCCGTCCAAAATGTTTTTGAAAAATTTAAATTATTTTAAATTCAATCTGTTTTGGTAATATTTTTGCACCAATATCGAATCTTTAAAATCAACCTTTAAATAACCTT
>JAWXBH010000231.1:0-3002 GCA_034439935.1 bacterium | reverse complement strand
AAGTTACAAGTTACAAGTTGAGGAATATTTAATTAAACTTCTGCAAGCAACGGTGAAGAACAATAACTTCGGATTGATCCAACTCTTCCCTCTATAAATAAAAAAAAACAATCTCTCACTTTTGTGAATTCCTGAAGGAAAAGCATGAAAGAGCTTAAGCACAGGTATTCCGTTTAGAGAGAGATCGTTCTTTAAACTCCGCTTACACGGATACAATGAAGAAGTATTCTTTATTCTTACTTTAAAATAATGATAAGAAATTAAAAAGTGAATTAGTATAAATACTTATTTTTATAGTTTGCATAATGTGCTTGAGGAGAATCGCGGCGCTTGTAAATAAACAATGGTCAATTGTAAATGTGCAATGTTCAATTTTTATTTTGTAGTAAAGTTCATAAAGTATACGTTATAAAGTGCCCCGCCTGTCATTCCCGCACTCTTTAAGCAGGGGTACCCTCTGGGTCATCCATGTGAATCGAAACGAAGTAGTTTATAATGACAAAAGTCCGCAAGCGATGAGATGTTTGTTGTTGGTGACCAAAAAGTTACATAAGATATTTTTCTTTCTTCTAATTTCTTCAGTAACTTTTTAGAACACCGAACAACGGCGTGAACTTTTAACTTTTAACTTTTAACTTTTAACTTCCCACATTGTATACATATTATGTAAAATTTTCTTAAAAAAAAGTTACGGGAAACTTGCATTTTAAGATTAACATTCGTAATTTTGTAAACCAAAATTCACGGATCAATTAATCATATCACGAAAGGTAATATTCAAATTTAAATCCAATGATAAAAATTAACTTAATCAAATATAATACCGCTATCATGACACCGTCTTTTGACTGTGTGGATAGAATTGAGTATCCGTGGTTTAACCGGAGGGAAATAATATAACTTCAGTTAAATATAAGAGTTTAAAAACCGCGGATATCAAAAGTATTCGCGGTTTTTTTTTATACGTTTCACACCCTCAGCGAATACAGAATTGAGCCAATTAAAGTACAAACTAATTCTTTAATCAATCTTTCAGATACAAATCATGATCAATATTAAGAAACTATTCCAAATATTAGGAAAATGGAAATTTTTCTATATACTTTCCAGTGGTATGCTTATTCTTTCAACCTTCATCAGGTTGTTTGAGCCCAGGGTGCTTCAGATCGCTGTGGATCAGGTTGTAGTATTTTTTCAGAGCGGGGGTAAGGTAGTAGCACAGGCGGAGGATCCGGTAACCAAATTTTTGTATTCGGTGATACCCGATCTGAAAATGGAAAATCTCCAGATAGTTTTGATATCACTCGGAGTAATATTTCTGGTAATATCACTCCTTCGTGGAATATTCTCATTTTCATCAAGCGCGATAACAGCTTCATCGACAGAGAAGGCGACCAAGCATTTAAGAGACAGATTGTTCTCACACATTCAGGCATTGCCACTTGCTTACCATTCAAAGACCCCGACAGGTGAACTGATACAAAGATGTACGGGAGATGTCGAGACTGTGAGAAACTTCGCGGCAACCCAGGTGGTCGAAGTAGTAAGACTGAGCGCTCTATTTGTGGGTGCATTCCTGATGATGGCTTCGGTAAATCTGACATACGCGTTTGTAGCGATAATATTTGTGCCGGTGATAGGTATCGGCTCGATAGTATTTTTCAAAAAGGAAAGTCAGATATGGAATGAACACGAGAAGGAACAGGATAAGCTTTCAATAATTGTACAGGAAAATCTATCAGGCATAAGAGTAGTGAAAGCATTCGCGAAGGAAGATTACGAGATAGATAAATTCACGAAACAAAATGAAGAGAAGAGAAAGTGGGGATTGAAGCTGCTGAAGCTTCATAGGATGTTCTGGCCGGCATCCGATCTGCTGGTACATTTCCAGCTTGCGATATCAATGTTCTTCGGCGGATATCTGACTTTGAGCAATCAATTATCCATAGGTGAATACGCGGCGTTTTATACATACTCGATGCTTGTCGCATGGCCAATGAGAAGAATAGGGCAGATAGTCAGCGAGATGGGAATGGCAACGGTCGCGATTAAAAGATTATTCTCGATACTTGATACTGAAACTGAAGATTACTCGGGCAAAACTTATTCAGATATAAAGCTTAATGGTGAGATCGAATTCAGGAATGTCTCATTTAAATATGAAGAAGATGAAAAGCACCGGGTCCTAAATAACATCAGCTTCAAGGCAATGCCGGGTGAAAAGATAGCATTACTCGGACCAACGGGAGCCGGTAAGACAACTATAATTTCACTACTGATGAGATTCTTTGATCCGGATTCAGGAAGCATATTAGTTGACGGAAAAGAGATTTCAACTTATTCAAAGGAATATCTGAGAAGCAGATTTGGAGTTGTGCTTCAGAAGCCATTTCTTTTTTCGACAACTATTAAGGATAATATTTCTTACGCTAGTCCGGGTTCACATATAGATGAAGTGATCGATGCCGCGAAGGCAGCTAACATACATGAAATTATTACGGAAGTATTCCCTGATTCATACGAAACCATACTCGGTGAAAAAGGTGTGACTCTTTCCGGTGGACAAAAGCAGAGGGTGACAATAGCAAGAACACTTTTAAAGGATCCCGACATTCTAATACTTGATGATTCTACATCGGCGGTTGACTCTGAAACTGAATATGAAATTCAAAAGTCACTAAGAAAGCTTATGAAAGGTAAGACAACATTCATAATCGCGCACAGGATCACTTCCATTCAGGATTGTGACAGGATAATAGTACTGAACAAAGGTAATATTATAGAAGAAGGAACACATGATGAACTTGTGAAGAATGAAGGATTTTATAAGAAGATCTATGATATACAGGTTTCAATTGAAGAAGAGATCAGGAGTGAGACGGAGAATGTTAAATGTTAAATGTTAAAAGTTAAAAGTTAAAAGTTAAAAGTTAAAAGTTGAAAGTTAAAAGTTAAAAGTTAAAAGTTGAAAGTTAAAAGTTGAAAGTTAAAAGTTAAAAGTT
>JAWXBH010000230.1:0-10335 GCA_034439935.1 bacterium | reverse complement strand
CTTTACAAACTTTATAAACTTTATAAACTGTACGACACTTTATTCATGATAAGTCAGACTTTCATTCTGATATTCATCCGGATTTGTCATTTTAAATACTATCGAGGCGACTGCTCCGCCGAGAAATGGTCCCACAATATAAATTGGAATATTGCTCATTGACGAGCCACCGCTCATTGCATCTACAAGGATCGCGCCGATTCCGACTGCGGGATTAAAAGCTCCGCCCGAAATAGGTCCGCCTGAAAAAGCAGCGGCTAAAACCGTGACGCCTATCGCAAACCCAAAGTATGCGTTACCTTCATTCTTTTTCGTTGTAGCAACATTCAGAACAACAAGCACTAATGCGAACGTAAACAGGAATTCAACTACAACCGCGTTAAGAAAACTTACACCGGGCGCCGGTGCGGGCGCGAAGGTTTTTCCCATCAGGAACTTGCACACTAAAGCTGCTACTATCGCTCCGAGAAGCTGGAATACCCAGTACATTATAAGATCTTTAGCGCTGAGTTTCTTTCTCATGAATATCCCGAGACTGACAGCAGGATTGTAATTTGCTCCTGAGATATGTCCGCCCATATAAACAAGCGCTGCAAGTACAAAGCCGATAGCCAGTGGGTTTGAAGAAAGTCCGATAGTAAGTACAAGGAAGAAGGTGCCGATGAATTCTATTACGTATTTGTTCATACAGTTTTTGAAAAGTTAGTTTAGAATAAATTATGTTTAAATGTCAGATCTATAATTTCTCAAGGATTGCTTCGGTATGACCGGGAACACTGACCTTATTGAATATCTCAGCGATCTTTCCCTTCTCATCAATAATAAAAGTTGTCCGTTCGATTCCCATGTATTTTCTACCGTACATGCTTTTCTCTTTCCATACATCATACTCCTTCAGCATCTCCAGATTTTCATCTGAAAGCAAAGTGAAAGGAAGGTCATACTTAGTTTTAAACTTCTGATGTGATTTAGTATTGTCTTTGCTGACACCGATGACGACGGTATTCTTCTTTTCTATAAGCTTAATATTGTCCCTGAAGCTGCAGGCTTCCTTTGTACAGCCATCGGTATCATCCTTCGGATAGAAATACAGGATCACTTTCTTTCCTTTGTAATCTTTCAGACTGATCTCTTTTCCTTCGTCACTCATTAATTTAAAGTCAGGAGCTTTGTCGCCGGTGTTAAGCATAATAATTTTTATTTGTTTAATGTATCCCAGCCGGTCTTGTCAAAATTTCTCTTTATGATGAAACCGGAAGCGATTGAAACCAATATTAATATAAAGCCGATCAATGTATCACCGAAAATTATTTTTCCAACTCCGAACAGGAATGAATACACAAGCACTATTCCCGCCATCCAGTCAATGAACAATAAAAAATAACCTGTGTCCGATTTTACATCTGTCATTTTAGCGGCAAGCTTCTTCCAGCCGATGCCGCCCGGATGTACTCTTCTGTAAAATGATTCAAGCTTCGATTGTTCAGTCGGCTTTGTAATGAAAGCGCTAATAAGCCATGCGATGGTTGTTGCAGGTACAATGATATAAAGTGTGTTCGGAAATTTGACATCGAACTTTCCGAAATATAAAATGCCGTAAACTAAAAAAGGCGTGAGTGTAGCAACAATTTCACTTATCGCGTTCACTCTCCACCAGAACCAGCGGAGTATCAGCACAAGCCCGAGACCTGCGCCGCATTCTATTACAAAACTCCAGACTCCGGAGATAGTGGTCATCTGTGTTGTAACGATCACAGACAGAAACATGAAAACGATGGTCATTAATCTCGCAACTGATACATAATGTTTCTGTGATTTATTTTTGACAAGAAATCTCTGATAAAAATCATTTATGAAATAAGATGTTCCCCAGTTAAGATGTGTTGCAATGGTTGACATATATGCCGCGAGGAAAGCCGCAAGCAATAAACCTTTTAGTCCTGCGGGAAGAAAATCATTCATTGCCTTCACATAACCGAGACCTTTATCTTCATGAGAGAGATCCGGGTATAATATTATCGCGCACAAGCCGACAATGATCCACGGCCAAGGTCTTATGCAGTAATGTGCAACCTGGAAAAATAAAGTCGCGAAGAGTGAATTCTTCTCATCCTTTGCGCTCATCATTCTTTGCGCAATGTATCCGCCGCCGCCGGGTTCGGCTCCCGGATACCACGAAGCCCACCACTGTATGCCGATGAAAGCAAGGAAAGATGAGATCGTCAGCGCGAATATGCCGCCGACAGAAGTTGGTGACATTTCGGATGAACCGATCTCAGGTGTGAATCTCATTGCCCACTCCGGTAGCTTTTCTTGTAATCCGGAAATACCGCCTATCTGAGGCTGATTGACAACGATGATAGCAAGTATTATGCAGCCGATCATAGCAAGTACGAACTGGAACGCGTCTGTTACTGCCACTCCCCATAGTCCGGATAATGCCGAATAAAATGCTGTAAGCAAAATGCAGCCGCCTACATAATAAATTGCATTGGATGAATTTACATATTCGGGGAACATCCCGATCAGAATTTTTATCATGGCAAGATTGACCCAGCCCATGATTATTGTATTCATAAATATTCCCATATAGATCGCCTTGAATCCTCTCAGCACAGCGGCAGGTTTGCCTGAATATCTGAATTCAATAAATTCTACATCGGTAAGGATCTCAGCTCTTCTCCATAATCTTGAAAAGAAAAATACCGTAAGCATTCCTCCGATAAGCATATTCCACCAGAGCCAATTGCCCGCAATACCGCTTTGTCCGACAAGCTCGGTAACAGCAAGAGGAGTATCAGCGGCAAAGGTAGTTGCAACCATTGAAATACCCGCGAGCCACCAGCTAAGCTTCCTTCCCGAAAGAAAGAAATTCTCAGTGCTGCCGCTTGCTTTTCTGGAAAAGTATATACCTATCGATAAAGAGATGATGAAGTAAAGGAGAATTATAACCCAATCTATTATCTGCATTTGATAAGATTAGCGTTTTTAAAAGTGTAGCTTAGGGAATGTGTGCAAGTTAAATTATGTAATGATAAATTGAAATGAATTTTTTTTGATTTCAGATCTTTTGATTTTAGATTTAGTATTTTAGATCTGAAGTAGTCAAGTCGTTCTTTTAACTTTCAACTTTATAAATCTTTACAAACTTTCAACTTTTAACTTTCAACTTTCAACTTTTAACTTTTAACTTATTAAATGGACAGTTCCCCCACAGGTCTGGTGACTTTTCTCTTTACTGATATTGAAGGCAGCACGCGTCTTGCTCAGGATTTTCCAGATGACCTTCAGATCGCGTTAGATAAACATCATAAAATTATTGACAATGCGTTTGCATCTAATAATGGTTTTGTATTTGACATTGTAGGTGATGCATTCTACTGCGCTTTTCATAATACGGAGGACGCAGTCAGAGCCGCCGTGCAAGCGCAGCTTGACATTACAAAGGAAAGCTGGAATGCTGCAGTAATAAAGGTGCGGATGGGAATTCATACTGGTCACGCCGAACTGATGAACAAGAATTACATGGGCTATATTACACTTGCACGATCTGCAAGAATAATGTCAGCGGCTTACGGCGAACAGATATTAATTTCAAGTGACAGCTATGAACATTTAAAGACAAAGTTAGAAAATACAAATAATGCTCTGCGGATCATTACCCGTGACGGGATCAATGCTCAGATTACATTTCGTGATTTAGGTCTCAGACGTTTGAAAGATCTTATCCAGCCGATGCAAATGTTCCAGGTGATAGCTGACGGACTTCACTCAGAATTCCCGGCGTTAAAGACACTTGACGCGAGACCAAACAATCTTCCCATTCAGTTGACAAGCTTTATTGGAAGAGAAAAGGAATTAGCCGAAATAAAAGCGCAGCTTTCCGGAACAAGAATTCTTACTCTTCTCGGTCCGGGAGGGACAGGTAAGACCCGGCTTGCACTGCAGGCGGGAGCCGATGTAATAGATGAATTTGAAAACGGAGTATGGATCATTGAGCTTGCTTCACTGACCGAGCAGTCCCTTCTTTCGCAGGCAATCGCAGATGCATTGCAGATAAAGGAACAGCCGGGTTTGTCTCTTGAAAAAATTCTGATCGAACACGTAAGCAGTAAGAAAATTCTGTTGTTACTTGATAATTGCGAACACCTTATCGATGCCTGTTCACAATTATCCGAAAAGCTTTTGCGTAATAGTCCCAACCTAAAAATAATTGCGACAAGCCGTGAAGGTTTGAAATGTCAGGGTGAAGTTATTTACAAGGTTCTCTCAATGAAACATCCTGAACCGGGCAGGAAGATGGTTCCTGAGCAACTGTTACAGTATGAAGCTGTAAGACTTTTTACCGAAAGAGCTTTATCTGTCAATCCTTCATTTCGTGTCAGCAATGAAAATGCGTCCGCTCTTGCGCAGATATGTTTTCAGCTCGACGGAATACCTCTTGCAATTGAGCTTGCTGCCGTAAGAACAAAAATGCTGACTCCGGAAACGATCCGTCAAAAACTCAACGACAGGTTTAAATTACTCACCGGAGGAAAACGAACTGCACTTCCCAGACAGCAGACCTTGAAAGCTATGATCGACTGGAGCTATGATCTGCTTTCGGAAAATGAAAAATTGTTGTGGAGAAGATTAACTGTCTTTTCAGGCAGATGGACGCTTGAAGCCGCTGAAGAGATTTGTCAGGATGAGCTACTGGATCAGGTAGACATACTGGATCTTATGAATGAGCTTACGGATAAATCAATAATTCTGTATCTGGAGAATGAAGGAAATTTTAAAATGCTTGAAACATTAAGACAATATGGTCAGAAAAATTAAATGAAGACGGTGAGACCGCGAAATTTTATGCAAAACATTTAAACTATTATCATGGCGTTTATGGAAATGTCTTTGAAGAATACGCAGGACCCGAATTAGGATCTTTACTGGATAAAGCAGAAGGTGATTATCCAAACATTCAGTCGGCGCTTAACAGGTCATTTGATAATGGTCTTAAGGAAGAAGGATGCCGGCTGGCAATTTCGATGGGAAAATTCTGGGAGCTGAGAGGATTTTATTCGGAAGGAAGAACATGGCTTGAAAATTCATAAATGATGATAAGGATATTTCACACGAAAGCATTACATCATCAAAGAACGCCGCGGCAATACTTGCAGTTCATCAGGGACTATTTGAAGTTTCAAACAAGTATCTGACTGAGGTGTTAAAAATTTACAGAGAAGAAGGAAACAAAAAAGGTATGGGCAATACATTGAACAGTCTTGGTCTGAATTTATTTGATCTGAGTGAATATGAGAAAGCCAAAATCTATCTCCGGGAAAGTCTCTCGTTACGCCGGGAAGTCAATAACCGCATCGGCATTGCTTCAACTCTCAATTCACTTGGGCTGGTCGCAATCAGGGAAGGGGATTTCATTAACGCTAAAAAATTTATTGAAGAAAGTCTTGAGATCGCAATCGAATTAAATGATACAATGTATAAGGGTATCTGCTACTCCAATCTCGCGCAGATATATGACAACCTTGGTGATGTGAAAAAAGCAAAGGAGTATTTCGAGAAAAGTCTTTCTTTGGATATTGAGCTTGGCAACAAGAACGGGATGTGCATATCACTCTATAATATAGGTGCGATGGAATTGAATGCAAAAGAATTTTCTAAGGCGGAAAAATTCTTTACTGAAGGTTATGAACTCAGTAAAGAGACAGGATATAAGCAGGCAATGTTTTATTCAATGACAGGTCTCGGACAGCTCGCGCTAGAGATGGGGGATCATAAAAAGTCCTCGGAAATATTCATTGAAACATTGAATGAGCTTCAGAATGTCAATGATATTCAATGCCTGTTGATCTGCATTACAAATGTAGCTGAGTTGAAAAGCATTAATGGTGATATGGAAGCCGCGGTAACCTTGATCTCATCAGCGAAAAAGCTCTATGAAGATACCGGCTCATTCATAGAAGAAAAGCTGCAGAAGCAATATGATGATCTCGTAAGATCAGCTATCGTGAAGATCGGTGAAGCAAAAACCGGTGAAGCAACTGAAGCCGGCAAAACAATTTCTTTCGAAAAAATAATTGAACTTTGCAAAACAAATCTAAATCCTGAAATCTAAAATCTAATTTATCACTCTTATTTTTCCATAGAGAGATTCAAGCTTTCCCGCATCGTTAGTTTCAAACATATCTGTTATAAGGTACTGTAAATTTTCCGGAGTTTCCTTTTTTATGAATGAAAGCAGTTCGACCGAAGTTACATAAAGAGGAGACTTATCTCCAGCGAACTTCATAAAATTTTTCAACGCGCGGTTAAGATTTTCTTCCCCTATAAATTCACTCATTGTATAAAATGCAACAGCACCTCTGCCGTAAGTAATATAAGTCTGCTCTATGCTAGCAAGATACAAAGGCGGTTCAATGCCAGTCTCCTCTGACCTTCCGGACAGATATCTGTTCAGTTGATTATCGAGAAACTTCAAAGCGTTTTCCCTGCCGTATTTTTTTTCATAAACTTTAACAGCTATGAATTCGGCGACACTTTCAGTTATCATGCCTGCGCCCAGCGCGTCTGCAGGTATGACTATGTTGCCCCACCATTGATGAGCCAGCTCATGCGCCGTTACATAAAATGATATGTCCATTCCTTTGGAAGTGTCATTGATAAATCTTGCTTCTGAAGTCTGAATGCAGTTTGCTGCCGTTGTAGCGTATGTCCCTTCGGACACAGGAAACTCAATTATATTGATCTGACGATGCGGATAAGCGCCAAAGTATTTTTGATTGTAATCCAGTGAGGCTTTCATTCCTTCCATCATCCGGTCTGTCGAATAATCATGAGCGGGATGGTAACTGATCGTCAGCTCAATGTCATTGTGCATTTCTTTAGCCACATCAAACTTCCCTGAATTTATACCAAATACAAATTTTACCGGCTTATCCATTTTATAATGATAGAAGCTTCTGTTATTCTCATTCCATTGTCTTTGTAAATTTCCCGGCGCAACTGCAGTCTGATCCGGTGAAGTGCTGACAATGCATTCAAGACCGATCAGATCCGCATCGATACTTTGATAATGATCTCTGTCGGCAGTTGTATCGTCAGGCATCTTCTTATCCGTACCCGCAAAATATCCCAGCCGTGGAAATATATCGCTCTTTAAATAGGTACCGTTTTGCAGAACATTTGAATGCTGTGTAAAGAGTGTATTCTGTTTGTTCTTTATGGTGAAGCTTAATTCAATGCTGTCATTCAGTTCAAGGCTTCGGTCAAGTTTATAAACTGAAAACTTAAACGCGCTGTCATCTGTGATCTTCATAGCTTTTCCATTAAAATTAATTTCAGTGATCTCGTCAAAACCTGTTCTGATAAGCAGAGTATCAACGGGATCCAATGACGTGTTCTTTAATGTGTATTTGCCTTCAGCCCTGAATGAATTTGTCTCCGGAAAAATATCCAATTGAAAGAACAGTGAAGTGATACGCGGCTGAGGTGTGAATTTATATTTGCCGTACTTCTTTCGAAACTCCGTTAACAAAGCTGCTTCATCGTAAACGGAAAAAATTTTATTCTCCGGACTGTTCTCATTCCGGTAAAGCAATAGCCCGGCGGCGATAAAAATTACTGAGAGAACTATAATGACAGCGGGACTTCGTTTAAAACGTTTCCCTGCAATTCTTAATCTTTCCTTAAATGAGCCTGTAAGTTCTCTTGTCAAAAAAAGTAATGTCGTGCAGAACATAATCAGTCCCGACATTAACCAATATGCTTTATAAATAAAATAAGGTGTGATCGGATGCCCGTAACCATTGATGTCGGAATATTTTAAATAAAAATCCGAGTAAGGACTTTCATTAAATCTGAAGACAAAGCTTTCAATTCCAAATGAAGGCAGTTGAGAAATGCCAAGTGAAATAAGAATGAGTAAAAAAAATGCAAAGTAGGTATTATTAAATATGGTCTGAATTAACAATGCCGCAAATGCCCAGATCATAAATCCCATAAGATGAATTATAAACAGATCGAACAGATAATGTCCCGGCTCAAAATCATAAAATCCACTATATGCCTGAATGGAAATTCCCGTCAGCATTATCAAAGACAATAAAAATATATGCATCTTTACCAGAGCAAGGAATTTTGAAAACAGAAGTACGAGATCTGAAACTGGTGTAACGGCGATAAGATCACTTATGCCGGAATTCTTTGCACGATGCACTAAAATACCGGCGTAAAGGAAAGTCAGTATCTGCATTAAAAAAGTTATAAAAAACACAGGGTAGCCAAGCATCACCCGGGTAAGAGGTAAATTTCTTGTACCGGTCTGCGAATTCAATTGTAACGATAAAACTATAATGAAGATTACTCCTGCTGCTGCAATGCAAATAAAAGCAATATTACTTACAATGAATCTGAAATCTACTTTTGACAACTGCCATGATATTCTGAGCTGATTAAAAAAAGAAAGATCAAATTTAATTTGAGGAAAAGTGAACTTAGTAATGATACCGCTTTTATCCGGAAGACTCTTGGCAGTTTTTTTATTTTTTATAAAGATCCTTCGTGGATTCTGACTCAATGAAAACAGGCGATATGTCATGAAATAAATTACCATGCTCACAGACACCCAGACTATTCTGTTATAAATAATCCCGGCGTGTATGGGCAGCGTAAAAGAATTCTGTTCAGTGTTGGTCAGGAACTTTGTAAGGTTCATCATTGCGACATCTCCAAACGGGTCACCGGCTATGAGCGCGATGGTCATATCATTTCCGGAAATTATTCTCTGCGCTATCTCCTTCAACAGCCAAAGCATTATTACCGAGATGAACCCTGCATAAATATTTCTGCTCAGCAATACAGCTGCAAAGACTACTATTCCGGCAATGAACAGGTTAGGAAGGAGAAAAATGAAATAAGTCTGAAGGTATGGAATAATGTCAAACGGTATAAGTTGAGAGGGTTCAGTAATTGGTAATTGCGTTACTGTAACCAAGCCCGCGATACCTGCAAGGGAAACAATAGAAATCACTGTAAATGAGCTTATGAATTTTGCGGCTATGTAATCACCTTTAGTGAACGGGTAAGTATATAAAATGTGATGAACATTATTTTTATAATCTTTATAAACTGATGTACCAAATACAGCAGGTAGTAATATTAATAGTAATTTGAAAAGAAAGGTTGAGAAGCTGTATATGCTTAAAGGTGAATTAGCAATGGTGCCGGCAGAATAAGAATCTTCGCCGAACATACCTGCAGCGCCTGCCATTCCGGCAAATGCAATTACATATAAAGTGAAAGCATAAATGTAGAAAGCGGAATTACCGAACCAATGCTTTAATTCAAATTTGAGAATGTTCAAAAACATCAGGAGGTATTTAGTTGTTTGTTAGTGTGATGAAATAGACATCCCCGAGATCAGGATCGGCTTCAATGAATTTTCCACCGGGAGATTCATCGGCATAAACGCGGATGTTAACAGTGTTGTCGTGATTGTAGCGGGATGAAAGTACTTTATGAAGCTTAATTGTTGTTTGAAGTTCGTTCTCGTTAATATCAGCTTTCCAAATCTTCCCTTTAATATCTCTGACCGCTTCATAAGGCTTTACCTTTTTTAAAATTCTTCCCGAATTCATGATCGCCATTTCATTACACAGATCTTTAATGTCATCGACAATATGTGTTGAGAAAATAATTATGTTCGAACTTGCAATTTCCCGAAGCACATTGAGAAACCGGTTTCGTTCTGCGGGATCAAGTCCTGCTGTGGGTTCATCGACTATAATGAGCTTAGGATTATTCAGAAGCAATTGTGCGATGCCGAAACGCTGCTTCATTCCGCCGGAGTATCCGTCAACATTCTTTTTCCTGACATCATAAAGATTGGTGATCTCAAGAACATCTTTTATCAGTCGAACGCGATCGGTCTTTGAAGCGACTCCTTTAAGGATCGCAAAGTAATCAAGCAGTTCCTCTGCTGACATTTTGGGATAGACTCCGAAATCCTGGGGCAGATAGCCGAGTACTTTTCTCAGCTCAATGGGATTTTTGATAACATCAATGTCATCAAACATAATGCTGCCTGAATCAGGACCCTGCAGCGTAGCCAGTGTCCTCATCAACGTGGACTTTCCCGCACCGTTAGGACCAAGCAGCCCGAACATTCCCTTATCTATTTCACCTGTAATATTGTCCAGTGCTTTTACACCGTTAGCGTAAGTTTTTGAGAGATTATTTATTCTTAATGTCATTGAATGGTTGGAGTGTTTTTATACAAGCTACGTTTTACACAGTTAAAAGTTAAAAGTTAAAAGTTGAAAGTTAAAAGTTGATAGT
>JAWXBH010000229.1:0-13192 GCA_034439935.1 bacterium | reverse complement strand
GCCTGTGAGAAATTGCCGATAAAGAAATTCAGAGCAATGGCGACAAGCAGGAATTCCCGAGTCAAGCACCGACTACAAGTCATCACCACTTTACATGTTGGAATTCCTGCCGCCTGTGATCTATATTTCCGGCAATTTCTCACCAGCGGGAAACTTTTCTTTGCCAAGCTTTCTTTTGGTTTTTCAAAAGAAAGCGGAGTTAATCGAAACTAAAATTTTCACTGTGTAAGTCACATTGTTTTGGACGGATGTGAAATTTTTGTCAATTGCGACTAAATTTTCAATTTATTTAAAATTTTATATGTCGTATCTTATCATATCACAAAAAACAAAAATAACTTAAGGAGAAATAATTTGAGTACAGCAACATCGGAAAAGACAACATACCTGCCTTATAAGGTAAAAGACATTTCACTTGCAGAATGGGGTAGAAAGGAAATGCATCTTGCAGAAGCAGAAATGCCCGGCTTGATGGCTATAAGAGAAGAATATAAATCGCAGCAGCCTTTGAAAGGCGCAAGAATTGCCGGTTGCCTTCACATGACAATTCAGACCGCGGTTTTAATTGAAACACTGAAAGCCTTGGGTGCGGAAGTCACCTGGTCATCGTGTAATATTTTTTCGACGCAGGATCACGCGGCAGCGGCAATAGCGGCAGCGGGAATCCCTGTTTATGCTTGGAAAGGAATGAACGAAGAGGAATTTAACTGGTGCATTGAGCAGACATTATTTTTCGGACCTGACAGAAAACCTTTGAATCTGATCCTTGATGACGGCGGTGATCTTACAAACATGGTTTTCGATAATTATCCTGAACTCATTGCTGATATCAAAGGACTATCTGAAGAAACAACTACAGGCGTTCACAGACTTTATGAAAGAATGAAGAACGGAACACTTTCAATTCCGGCGATCAATGTAAACGACTCCGTTACAAAATCGAAATTTGATAATAAGTACGGTTGTAAGGAATCACTTGTTGACGCGATCAGAAGAGCGACAGATATAATGATGGCAGGAAAGGTTGCAGTAGTAGCAGGTTACGGAGATGTGGGTAAAGGTTCAGCGCAATCACTTAGCGGAGCCGGAGCAAGAGTTCTTATCACTGAGATCGATCCGATCTGCGCGTTACAGGCAGCGATGGACGGATATCAGGTAATGCCAATGGATGAGGCAGCGAAGATCGCTGACATTTTAGTTACCGCAACAGGTAATGTAAACATCATCACAGACAGACATTTCAAAAGCATGAAGGACAAAGCGATCGTTTGCAACATTGGTCACTTTGATAATGAAATTGATATGGCATGGCTGAATGAGAATCACGGAAAGTCGAAGAACACAATTAAGCCTCAGGTAGATATTTACACAGTTGACGGAAAAGAAATTATCATCCTTGCAGAAGGAAGACTTGTAAATCTTGGCTGCGCAATGGGACATCCTTCATTTGTTATGTCGAACTCATTTACCAATCAGGTTCTTGCACAGATCGAACTTTGGATAAACACCGATAATTACGAAAATAAAGTTTATGTATTGCCAAAGCATCTTGATGAGAAAGTTGCGAGACTTCATCTTGAGAAGGTCGGAGCAAAATTAGAAACGCTATCAAAGGAGCAGGCGGATTATATTGGTGTTGCAGTCGACGGACCTTATAAGTCGGAAATGTACAGATACTAACTATCAATTATTAATTATCAATTATTAATTATTAATTTAGTTTCTTTTGAAGTAGGTTAAATGTGGTGAAAAATATTTATTTAAATATGGAGTTGATGAATGGAAAAAGAGAATATTATAAAGTCAAAGTCTTATGCGTTTGCATTAAGGATAGTTAACATCTTACTAGTACTAAAAAAGAATTTGTTCTTTCAAAGCAAATATTGAGGAGCGGAACATCAATTGGAGCCAATATTGAAGAATCAGTAGGATGCAGTTCAAGAAAAGACTTCATAAATAAGATGCATATTGCGTATAGAGAAGGAAGGGAAACGTTATATTGGTTGAATTTATTATTTGATTCCAATTATATCACAAACGATGGATTTCAGTCGATAAAAAATGATTGCCAGGATCTTTTAAAAATTTTAGGAAAGATAATTTCAACTTCCAAAATTAATAATTAATAATTGATAATTGATAATTGAATCGCTGGCGTAGCTCAGCTGGTAGAGCAGCTGATTCGTAATCAGCAGGTCGTCTGTTCAAATCAGATCGCCAGCTCGGAATTTAAACCCTTGATAGGATTGGTACTTATCAAGGGTTTGTTGTTTTAATCAAAAGTGTGATAGTTATTTTGTTAGCAGATTTTTATGAAACGGATAATCGAATATAAATTGTAATTTGATAACTCGTTAAAAATGTCATTAATATAACTCTATAGAAATGTCAGTAAAATGTTAGATTGAAGACGCCCCAAGAAAGGAGTCTTCAATGGAAGGAATACTGACAATCAGTCAACGGGAAGTAGATAGGCTAAGTATTATAACCCAAGTACTGAATAAGAAAATAACACCATCTGAGTCAGCCTCACTATTAAAGCTGGGTGAGAGACAGATTTTCAGGCTAGTACAGAGAGTTCGTGAAGAAGGCAGCAAGGGAGTAATTCACAAAAATCGAGGGAAGAAATCAAATCGTGGATATCCGGAGAAGTTAAAGCAAAGAGTTCTTGAGCTATATAAAAAGCAAATAGTGATTACGGACCAACGTTGTTTATCGATGAGCTTTTGTAGAATAGATTCCGTTGCAAGACACTAACTTTCTTTTGCAAGAGCTTCACTTTCCTTTGCAAGACCTTCACATTTCATTTCAAGAGCTTCACTTTCCTTTGCAAGCAGCCAGCAAAGAGAGATTCAGGAAAAGTAAATGTTCACAAGTACATAGAGATCAAGCCCTCCACTTGTTTTTCAAAGGGGAGGGTTGTTGAATCGAAACAAGAACTGCTTCACAATTTCGTTTTGATGAAATGTTTGGGTTTCGTTTCAGGGATTCCCGAACTCGCCTGCACAAAGTCTACTTCTGTCTTAGCAATATTGCTATGCAGGCGGTCGGGAATGACAATGTGTGGGAATCGCCTGCAGGAAGTCTACTTCTGTCTTTGCAATATTGCTATGCAGGCGGTCGGGAATGACAAAGTGTTGGACTCGCCTGCACAAAGTCTACTTCTGTCTTAATTGATAATTGATAATTGATAATTGATGTTAATCTATTCAAATAATTTTGTAATTTAAGATTACTTAAATTTAAAAGACTTTATTTAAAATAAGAATTGAAGTAAACTCATCACCTTACATCATAATTTACACAACAATGCAAATCAAAAAGATCATCTTAGCGCTGTTCATAATTTTCTGTCTGCAATTTTCATTTCAGCCGGTGGGTATTTATTCGAGGGAAAAAGATCTGATCGTTTTCGTCATCGAAAGTAAAAAAGATAATTCTAATGATGAGTTCATAAAAAGAAACGAGACAAGAAAGTTTGCGCTTCTCGTCTCGTTATCCATGATGTGCCTTTGCTACGGCTCAGGAGGCATCACACTAAATAATACTTCTTAAATTATATTCAGCCGGTCGAAATCACTTCCCATTATCAGTCCGCTGTCCGCTTGAAGCCAGTTGCTCAGAACAGTCGAGTACACGCTTCTGAAATCAATTTCATAATTAAGATCACCGTCATTAAGGTTGCTGAGATCGGGCGGAGTGTTATAGATGCCCGGTGTCTTCAGATCTC
This sequence comes from bacterium, assembly GCA_034439935.1. Taxonomy (GTDB): domain Bacteria; phylum Bacteroidota; class Ignavibacteria; order Tepidaquicellales; family Tepidaquicellaceae; genus JAGPCH01. Next base: position 9,462 of record JAWXBH010000229.1, on the reverse strand, counting down.
CCCCAATCAGGAATAAATTATTCGCTGTTCCGTGATCCGTCCCGCCGCTTCCGTTCTCCTTAACTCTTCTTCCGAATTCAGAAAATGTAAGTATCACAACTTCATTCAATCTGTCATTTATTCTCAGATCTTCTGTGATCGAATATAATCCATCCGATAATTCCTTCAACAACTTTTCCTGTCTTCCTCTCTGATTCACGTGCGTATCAAAGCCCGACATTGAAACATAATAAACAGTAGTATCAATATTTGAAATGATCATCTGTGAAATTGTGCGTAGATTTTTTCCAAACTCCGTATTGGGATAATCAATTTTAGATTTGTATATCTTTGAATTTTCATAAACATATTCCGCAGAAGAAGTTGTCTCGATAAGTGTTTTATAAAGATAGCTTATATTGGAATCATCGAGATGATCGTTCTTGTTCTTTTCCGCAAGATCAAGTAAAAATCTTTCAGACGAGTTCATATAAAATTTCTGCGGATCTTCCACTGCGATACCGCTTCTCTTATTTCCTTTCATAGCAAGGTTAAGAGTTGAATCCACTTCGATCGCGCTGTAAGCATTTCCGCAGCTCTGACATTCCGAATCGAGATATCTCCCAAGCCATCCCGTGCTTAGATATTCATTTGAAGCGCTTCCGCTTTGCCAGATATCCATTGACCTGAAATGTGAGCGGTCGGGATTGGGATAACCTACATTATTGATGATGCTTAAATTTCCTTTGTCAAAAACTTCCTTAAGCCCGGACATTACAGGATTTAATGCAAGCTCATCATTTAATTTGAGGACTTTCCCCGTTTCCAAAGAAAGCTTTGGTCTCAGACTGTAATAAAGATCATTGCTGTAAGGAATGACAGTATTAAGTCCGTCATTTCCTCCGGACAATTGTACGACAATTAATTTTTTACCTCCGGAAAGTAATTTGCCAAGCTGAGGATTGCTGTATATTTCCTTCGCTTCAAATCCTTTGAGAAAGCTGGGTACAAGCAGTGATGTAGATGCCAGCGCCGAATATTTAATGAATTTTCTTCGGTCTATTTTGTTCATTTTGTATTTGATTAAATTTGTGGTAGTAATTTAATTTCAACTTTCAACTTTCAACTTTCAACTAACACAACTGATACTCCGGCAAAGAAATAATTCTTAGCGTAACACTTTCGATAAGATTTTCTATTGTTGACCGGTCCGAATATTTGTTTACTAACTTTTTATCCTTTGCATCAAAGTTAACCTGCAGAAGATATTCAGATAACTTTAGGGCGATCTCGTCCTCATCGAATTCCGAAAACTCTTTAATATAGCTCTTCAGATCTGTCTTCGTGTTCATCTGCTTATACTGCTTCTTTTCTTTTTTTGAAAGCTCACGATAAGAGTCGCCCATCTCGGGCATGTCTTCTTTGTAATCAAAATTCAGATTCGACGATTTAAAAATAATTTCCGGAAGCTTCAATCTGTACATCAGTGAAGAGCTGTCTATCCAGCTCTTGCCGCCTGCCCATCCCGCAACATTCGGAGGATTAAATAACATCTGACCGAGTACCTTCTGTAAATTGAGAAGCGGGAGAGGATTAACGAAATCAATATTGAAGCTACGGATCATTCCGACGATGAGTTCAACAGGCGATTTTATTTTCGAGCCGATGTTCTCTTTCCCGTAAAACCATTCCGAAGAAAAAATCTCCTTCATCAGTGATTCGATATTATAACCCGAATCATAAAAGCTCTTCGCAAGTCCGGCTGTAATATTCTTATCGATCTTCTCATTCACAAAATACCTGTATATTTTTTCAGTTATGAATTCGGACGTTCTCCTCTGCTCAAGTATGATCTGAATAATATCCTCGCCTGTAAAGTTACCACTTTTGCCCAGGAAAGTTTTTTCATCTGTATCGTGAACAGCCTTCCTGAACCTGAACTCTCCTGTCCTGCCAAAGCCCCATCCCGTAAACGCGCGCGCAGCTTCCTTGACATCGTTCTCGGTGTAATTGCCTCTGCCTAATGTAAAGAGCTCCATGACTTCACGGGCGAAATTTTCATTGGGACTGGATTTTCTATTCTGTTGGTTGTTAAGGAACTGGAGCATCGCGGGGTCTTTGGAAATTTCCATAAGCAGTTCGCCGAACTTTCCGAGCGCGTGCTTTCGGATGGTGTTGTTCTGATTCTGGCAGAAAAGTCCGATCCTTGTTTTACAAGCGAAGTGACCGTGCCAGAAGAAGGTCATCTTTTCACGAAGCTGTGCTTTGTCAAGAGACATCTTGTCGATCCATGCGATGTTAAGATCGCGGATATCTTCACGTGACTGTTTTTGAAAATTTTTCTTCTCCTGTCTTGTCAACTCATTTTTTTCTTTCTCTTCTTTCTTCTGAGCATAGGAATTCTTTGAACCTAAAATATTCAACTCAGTGAACTTTTGTGAATCATCGAAAATTTTTTTTATAATTGCGGAAGTTGATTCATCTTCATAACGGCGGATAGCTGAGATGCTTTCACCGAATCCTGCCCTGTGAAATAAATGCTGTATCTTTTTTTGCTTTGAAATTGCCATCGTGCTATTCATTTTTATGGGGTTTGAAAACTTAGACAGGCAGGGGAGGAAAAGGTTTAATAAATTGTAACGTAAGAAAATAAAAAAGCCGGAACTTGTCCGGCTGATCATTAAAATTAAAAGATATTAATATTACTTTAGTCGGATAAGTAATCCGACGTTGGTACCGAAAGAATGAACCTATCCGGTGAAGATAAGTATTTAAAAATTATTATCTGAATTCCTTATCAATGACATCGATCTCGCCTGGATATGTTATTCCTCCGAGGAAGGTATCGATAGTGGGTTTGATCTTTAAGGTTAGTCTTGAGCTTGTTCCGGTTTTTCCGCCGATCGCAAGAGCAAGTCTGATGAGATCTTCATATTGTCCGTTGCCGAAGAACTGAAGCAAGTCCACTGAGATCGGAATCGGTATCACTGTTTCCTGTCCTTTGCCGGGAATTGTGATAGGAGTTGTAATTGCTCCACTTAACAGATTTTTATTATCAAGCAACAGTCTCCAGTCAAGCGCTTTTAATAAAGTTGAAGATTCAGTGGAACCTCCGGCTGTGTTAGGATTCTTTGCAATGAGATTTACAGTGAATGTAGAAGGCATTCTTCCATTTGCGAAAGCACCAAGAAGCGATGCTGCATCAAGCACATTAAAATCGCGTATGGAATTTATATTGTTCAGCCGGATACCGGCGAGATTGAACTTGTCGACCTTGCCCAATTTGAACTGAAGCCGTGTTGCATTATCAATTGCTTCAGAGACTCCTGTGCATCTGAAGTGTATTGAAGCAAACAGGATCGATATTACTGTGATCACTAAAAGTTTTTTCATGGTATAATATTTTTTTACAATATAAACCATTTAAAGATTAAAAAAACATTCGAAGTTGAGTAGAGGATTTGTATTATAATATTGCCGTCCAAATTAAGGAAAAAACTTGCCACGAATTTCACGAATGATCACGAATTTAAAATATTATCACTGATTTTAAAAACAGAATTAACATAAATTTATTTGGACAGCATAAGTATATCTTCAAGGTTAAATAAAGGTTGATTTTAAAGATTCTATATTGGTGCAAAAATATTACCAAAACAGATTGAATTTAAAATTATTTAAATTTTTCAAAAACATTTTGGACGGCATTGGTATTATAATGTATTATAATATAATGTATTATAAGCTCTTGTTTCTTCATGAATACAGTAGTGCCTGCTAGTTTCCCGTTAACTATGATCTGATGAAAGGCGTCCAGTATGGACTTTAATCTCAACACCGATTTTGGTAAATTTGTATAAATTTTTACATAAGAAATAATTAAGCTATAATTTGGGAAGTAATTTAAAAGACACTAAGAAAGAAATTGAGAAAACGGTATTGGTCTGCTACTCAAACAAAAGAGATAAGATCAAATCTCATAACGAAGAATCACTTGAAGAGCTGAAATTTCTTGCCGAAACAGCAGGAGCCGATGTTGTTGAAACCTTCTATCAGGAGAAAGATAACTACGACTCACGGTTTATGATCGGCAAAGGCAAAGTGGAAGAGATCGCTGAGTACGTTACTGAACACAATATAAAGCTGGTTATCTTTGAAAATGAGCTTGCATATACACAGTTGAGAAATCTCGAGCAGAAAATTAAATGCAAGATCATCGACAAGTCAAATCTTATCCTTGATATTTTTGCATCGAATGCAAGGTCATCTCAGTCCAAGCTGCAGGTCGAGCTTGCGCAGCTTGAATATACATTGCCGCGGCTTACGCGTGCCTGGACTCACCTTTCAAAACAGTTCGGTGGAATCGGCACAAAAGGTCCCGGTGAAACACAGATCGAAACCGACAGAAGACTTATTAATACAAGAATTACCGTTCTTAAGGAAAAGCTAAAAAAAGTTGCTGAGCAGAGGAAGACGCAATCCGGTGAAAGAAGCAAGTTCTTCCGCATATCACTTGTCGGGTATACCAACGTCGGGAAATCCACTTTGCTAAATGCCATGACAGATGCCGGAGTTTATGTTGAGAATAAATTATTCGCTACGCTTGATACTTCAACTAAGGCGCTTGAGCTGCTGATCTCCGAAGACGGTGAAGTTACCAAATTTCCTAAGAAGATCCTCATCTCTGATACGGTAGGATTCATTAAAAACCTTCCGCATAAATTGATAGAATCATTTAAATCTACTTTAGCCGAAGTTGTGGAATCGGATCTGCTTCTGCATGTGATCGACGCGTCCAATCTTAAGTTTCCCGAGCAGATGGAAGTGGTCAATGAAACATTAAAAGAGATCGGCGCAGAAGGCAAGATGATAATCAATGTTTTCAATAAGGTCGACATGATAGAGGAAAATGAAATGCTTAAGTATCTGAAGAAGGAGCATAAGGATTCTGTATTTATTTCCGCGGCGAAAGGACTTAACATTAATTCGCTGATGGAGAAGATAAAGTCGGAGCTGAACAAAGATAATGTGGAAAGAATAATTAAGCTGAAGCCGGATGAACATAAGAAGGTGAGCATGATCTATAAGCTTGCTGAAGTACGGAGCGTGAAATATCTTAAGAGCGGTATCAAGGTCACATTCAGAACGAACGAAAAGAATTACACAAAGCTAAAGACACTTCAGGAATAGATGTTATCAAAAATAAACATATCAGCTTTTCCAAAGCACATTTTCTGGAATTATAAAGATCATGCGGAATTGAGCGAAGATATTGTTATCAGCAATGTGATTTTATACGGAGAGCTCAGTGATTATAAAACACTGCTTACACTCGTCAGCAGGCAAAGCTTCGAAAATGTAGTAAGGGATATTGAGAAGACGGGAAAATATAAGAAGAGAATAAATTTCATTAAGAAAATAATTTTATAAAACCGTTTGAATCCTGAGTACATAACTGAAAAGACAAGATCAGTTTTTCACGAACTGAGCCGGGAAAAATTTTTAAATGATTATACATTAGTAGGCGGAACATCATTAAGTTTAAGAATAAATCACAGATTATCAGAAGACCTTGATTTTATTTATGACGATGAATTTATAGATTCCAGGGGCATCAGGAAATTTATTGATAAAAGATTTAAGGGCCGGTATAAACTTCTCAAACAAGATGATGATCATCAGCTTGATTTTTTAATTGAAGATGTAAAAGTAACATTCTTTTCAGCGGGTGCAATGTCGATAGGATTCGATCTGAAAAAATATTCTGAAAAATACTGGGAAATAAATGTTGCCACCACTGAAATTATTTCTGTGCTTAAGGTAAATGAAATTACACAAAGGAATACAGTTCGGGATTATTATGATCTTTACTTTATTGCAATACATTATGTCTCTTTGAAAAAGATATTTGAGATGAGTAAAGAGTTACTGCCAAATCTTCCGGACATAATTTATACAGAAACAATACTTTATACTGACGACATTATTGAAGAATCAATAGGAGATCATCTGCAGGCAGCTGAAAAAATAAGCAAGCTTGAAATGTCAGCGTTTTTTGAAAACGAGTTAAAAAAATATTTTACAAAAAAGAATTAAATCTGAAAAGGAAAAAATTAAATGCAAACAGTAGGAACATACAAGGGTGTTGATTATTATGACATCGATGAGCTGCTATCGGATGAGGAAAAATCAATAAGAGACACAGTCAGGGATTTTGTCAATGAGGAAGTGATACCAATCATTGAAGAGTATAATCAGGAGATGCAGTTCCCGACACAGCTTATTCCGAAAATGGCGGAGCTGGGAATATTCGGACCGACTCTTCCTGTTGAATACGGAGGGATGGGTATTAACAATGTCGCTTACGGTCTTATCATGCAGGAGCTTGAAAGAGGCGACAGCGGGGTGAGAAGTTTTGCATCCGTACAATCGGGACTTGTGATGTATCCGATCTATACATTTGGAAGTGAAGAGCACAGGAAAAAATATCTGCCCAAGCTTGCAAAGGGTGAAATGATTGGATGCTTTGGTCTTACAGAGCCTGACTTCGGAAGTAATCCGGGAGGAATGATAACTAAGGCAGTAAAGGTTGACGGAGGATATCTTCTTAATGGAGCGAAGATGTGGATAACAAACGGAACCGTCGCGGACGTCGCTGTAGTATGGGCTAAGCTTGACGGGAAAGTAAGAGGATTTTTAGTTGATAAAGGTACAAAAGGATTTTCAGCGCCTGAGATGAAAGGAAAGCTTTCACTCAGAGCATCGATCACATCGGAGCTTGTATTTGAAGACTGTCTTATACCGGAAGAGAACCTGATGCCGAACAGCGGCGGACTTAAATCGCCTTTGATGTGCCTGACACAGGCAAGATACGGGATCGCGTGGGGAGTTGTCGGACTCGCGATGGAATGTTACAATACGGTTTTAAATTATTCCTTATCGAGAGTCCAGTTTGGAAAACCAATTGCAGGGTTCCAGTTGACACAGGAAAAGTTAGCTTACATGCTTACTGAAATAACCAAGGCGCAATTACTCTGCTTTCGTCTCGGAAAAATGAAAGATGCAGGAACAATGCGTCCGCAGCAGGTCTCGCTTGCAAAGAGAAATAACTGTGAGATTGCAAAAAATATAGCAAGCATGGCGAGGGAAATGCTCGGAGCTAACGGCATTCTCGATGAATACCCGATAATGAGACATCAGAATAATATTGAATCTGTTAAGACCTATGAAGGAACACACGAAATGCATACGCTTATACTCGGAGAAGATGTAACAGGAATTGCGGCATTTGAATAAAAATATCATGAAAGAATACAATTTAGAAAAAAAGATCACTTACAAAGGACCTGTCAAAGATGCTCCAAAAGATTACGACTTTTGGAAAACACAGTCCCATGAAAATAGAATTGCAGCAATAGAATTTTTAAGACAATCAACATATGGAAAAGTTACACCAAGACTACAAAGAATTTATAAAATTATTAAACGACAACAAAGTTGAGTATCTGGTGGTAGGTTCTTTTGCCCTGGCATTTCATGGGCATCCACGCTATACGGGTGACATAGATTTTTGGGTAAAGAATGACGAACAAAACGCAATTAAGGTTTATAAGACCATAATGGATTTTGGTTTTCCTTCAGGGGAATTAAACGTTGAAGATTTTATCAGCAAGGATCTGATATTTCAGATGGGTTATCCTCCGGTAAGAATTGATATTCTCACAACTATCGAAGCTCTGGAATTTGAAAACTGTTATTTAAAAAGAGAAGTTAAGAATATTGATAATATGATGATACCTTTTTTGAATATTGAGGATCTGAAGAAGAATAAGAAAGCAGTGGGAAGAAAAAAAGATCTTGCCGACTTCGAAGCCTTAAGTAAAAACACATGAAGACATTCGACATACCCGTCTTTTACAGAAGCCCGGTAATTTCAAAGATAAAAAATTCACGGAAGATAAATGATCCGCGCAAGAAAGATTATTCACCGACCGAGCTGAATTTTGGTCCGGTAATATTTTACATCGCAAGACACTTTGGTTTTTGCTACGGTGTCGAGAACGCTATTGAGATATCATACAAAGCGATCGAGGAAAATCCTGACAAAAGGATATTTCTGCTCAGTGAGATGATACATAATTCGGATGTTAACAGTGATCTTGTGAACAGGGGTGTGAAGTTCATAATGGACACTTCCGGAAACCGGTTCATCGACTGGAGCGATCTCAATTCGGATGACATTGTGATCATCCCCGCCTTCGGTACTACCATTGAAATAGAGAACAAGCTTTCCGCCGCAGGCATTAATCCCTTAAGATATAACACGACATGTCCTTTCGTTGAGAAGGTATGGAACCGTGCCGATTCACTTGGCAAGGAAAACTTTACGATCATAATTCACGGCAAGTATACTCACGAAGAAACCCGGGCGACATTTTCTCACAGCAAGGAATCAGCTCCCACGCTTATCATACGTGATATGGAAGAGGCAAAATCACTTGTTGAGATAATTCTGAACGGCAACGTTGAAGATTTTCACAAATTGTTTTCAGGAAGGTTTTCAAAAGACTTCGATCCCATTGTTCATCTGCAGAGAGTTGGTGTTGTGAATCAGACAACGATGCTGGCAACAGAGACTCAGGCGATATCGGATTATATTAAGCAGGTAATGATATCGAAATACGGGATTGAAAATGTGAAAGATCACTTCGCTGACACGAGAGATACACTTTGCTACGCGACCCACGATAATCAGAACGCGACTTACGGTCTGCTTGAAAAAGATGCTGACCTTGCGCTTGTTGTCGGAGGATACAATAGCTCCAACACTTCACATATTGTTGAGCTCTGCGAGGAGAAGCTGCCTACTTACTTTATTTCTTCGGCTGATAAAATACTTTCGAGGGAGCTTATAAGTCATTTCAATTTACACGATCACAAGGATGTAGTTACAAATAATTTCATTCCCCAAAAGAACCCTGTAAAGATAATCCTTACCAGCGGAGCCTCGTGCCCTGATTCTATCGTGGATGAAGTACTGCAGAAGATGCTGTCATACTTTGAAAATACGAAGAGCATCGATGAGATTATTTTGGAATTTAGGTAAGGGACAACGCACCCGATGTAGAGACAACGCACCCGCTGTAGAGACAACGCATGCGTTGTCTCTACGGTACCGAATGCGTTTGTCCATACAGATTTCATCAAACCAAAAAATCACCGTATTGGAAATCCTGTTTCTAACCGTCGTAGACAACGCACCGCGTAGAGACAACGCATGCGTTGTCTCTACGGTACCGAATGCGTTTGCCCAAACAAATTCATCAAACCAAAAAATCACCGTTTTGGAAATCCTTTTTCTAACCGTCGTAGACAACGCACCCGTAGTAGAGACAACGCATGCGTTGTCTCTACGGTACCGCATGCGTTTGCCCATACAGAATTCATCAAACCAAAAAATCACCGTTTTGGAAATCCTGTTTC
>JAWXBH010000228.1:0-2802 GCA_034439935.1 bacterium | reverse complement strand
GCACAATATTGGGCTGCTCTTGGTGCCTTCCATCTGTTTTACAGCATTCTTGCCAACCTTTCGGTTTGCTTGATTCAAGTCACACACGTTTTGCGGCTTGGCGAAGGTGGCGAATTTTAGCATCCCGATAGCTATCGGGATTGATGCGGAGAACCAATGTTTGATTAACCTCCGCCAGCTGGCGGACTGCGGAGCATGGAACCGCCACTTTTGCCAAACCGCTGTTGGGCGTTCGGTTTTGTTTTCTAAATTTAGTTCCCCCAATATTTATATATTTAATCGTGATAGGTTTGTCGTTGCGACACGAAAAACCTAGTTAGCGATTCGAATTTATCTATTCACTTTTAAATGTGAAAAAGGGGGTTAAATTTACAGGGCTTTCTAAAAGTTGTGACTGATAGCGAATAGCCTTTCCACTTACAGTATTATTTTCCTCTAAGTCAATGGTTAAATGATAAATTCCTTGATTTGTAATTAAGGCAAAGACATTTGTATTAAGATAAAGTATTGTGTATTTATTTCCGTTTTCCAATATAATTTGACCCTGCCCTTCGTTTATTTTTAATTTACCTTTTGTTGTTGTTGTTTTCTCACTCTGAGTTATATGTGCAGATATATTATATTCACCATTAATACTTGAAGGTGTTTTGTTTTCAACACGAAAAGCTTTCGCCAACATATGAGCTGTTGATTCAATAGAACTTACCCATGCCGTATTTGTCATTATTGAAATAGCCAATTCCTCATCTGGAAAGTAACAAATAACTGCTCTGGTTCCTTGTGTTGCTCCTGCATGTTCAATTACTTTTCTGCCATCTATATCATAACTCGACCTCCACCCTAATCCAACTTGCGTTTTTTCTCCTGATTTTAGCTTTTGACTCTCAAACATTAATTTCACTGTTTCAGGTTTCAGATAACCGTTAGAGTATGCTTTAGTCATATTTACCAAATCTGTAGGAGTAGTTATCATACCGCCAGCCGCCCATATACTACTCATCTTTCTAGGATTATTTATGAAGACGTTTTCTCCATTTACTTGTTCATAAATTTTAGATAGATTTGGTATTAATTTATACTGTCTCATATCTACTTCTGTGCTTTTCATAGAAAGCGGGTTTAGCACTTTGTCTTGTATATAATCTAAATACTTAACTCCTGAAGCTCCTTCCATGGCGGCAGATAGAAGAGTATATCCATGTGATGAATAACTATATTTTGTTTCGGGCGCTTCTATCAATTTTTGATGTGAAAAAACCGTCAAGGCATCTTTTACAGAAGAATAAAACCTGTCCTCTTGTTTATCTGTATCTGTATAATGTGGCATTCCCGCTATGTGTCCAGCAAGTTGTTTTACTGTTATGGGATAATCCTTTTTCGGGAAATACGGAACATATTTTTCAATTGAAGCATTAATATCTATTAGGCCATCTTGAATTAATATGCCTAATCCAGTTGCGGCTATCACCTTTGACGTTGATGCGGCTCTAAATTGTGTAACTGTGGTTACCGGGATCTTTTTTTCGATATCGGCATAACCAAATCCTTCTGCAAATACGATAGAGTCTTTTTTTCGAATAGCAATAGAAAACCCGGGAAGATTGGCAATTTTCAATAATTCGCTTGCCATATTTCGTACAAATGGCACACTGCTATTGTCAATATCAATTTGCTGATTGGGTTCTGGATTTATGTTCTCAAATTCAAGTGAAAAAATTACACTTGCTATTTTCCAATTGTCTTTTTCTTTAACCAAATGCCAGAACTCTTTACCCCAGTTACCTTTTTTGTTATTTACCCAAAAGCTATAATCAAAAGTAACCGAGGCTATACTACCATCCTCAATTATTTCAATATTATTAAAGTCTTCTCTTCGAGGTTCAGGCTTACAAACGTTTCTAAACCAAGTCTTATAATCAGAAATTTTATAGTTCACTGATAAGCTATCTTTTTTTAACCTTTCTTTTTGGGTAATTTCTTTATAAACACCTACCCATGTTACAGGTCCTTTGTGAAACAAATTATATAAAGTTACACTGTCTTTTTTAATAATGCAATCCTTAAAAGTTGTCAGTATCTTATTGATTTCTTTTTCATCTGTCGTTTGTTGACTAAATAATAGATTAGAAAATAGAAGTAGTGTTAAAAGTAAGGTCAGTCGTTTCATTTCTTGATTTGTTAAATTGTTATTTTCGTATATGCGGTAATAACGTAGACGCGGTAATAAATAGTATAAAATTCGTCATATTCTTGAGTCTGCGTTAAACTGACGCCCAATTGAGTCACGCAAAGGAATCTCACCCTCACGTTCTCACGGAACCGTGCGTGAAAGTCTCCCTTCACACGGCTCTTCTTGTTTAAATCGCAATTAAGGATGTACTAATTTCCAGTGACGGAATAAACCGGGATTGTCTTTGTATTGTTGCTTTAGCCACGCGACCGCCGCCATTTTGTACAAACCTTTCTCCCATTTAACCCATTTTAATAGCCTGTGGTTCAGTTGATTCCAAACATTTCTCATTTGCCCATCCTCGAACTTGTGGAAATAATTAATGATCCCACGGATTATCGGATTTAGTTCTTTGGCGATTTCATTCAAAGGCTTGCGCCTTTTATGGATTTCCAAAGATTTGAACTTTTCTAAAATGCTTTTCTTCGATTTTGCACTCACGAAAGTACTCGGAACGACCTTACTCTTCTCTCTGAATTTTACCCAATTGGGCCGTATCGTGAACCCTAAAAAGTCATATCCTTTGGGATACTTATTCTCGGCAGTTCCTCTTACGTTTACGATACGTGTTT
>JAWXBH010000227.1:0-20374 GCA_034439935.1 bacterium | reverse complement strand
TCTTCGTTAACTAAAGTGAAACTTGAGATTGAACATTCATCTGCTGTTACAATAATAAACATTTGCTCTTTCTTTCTTTTTATAATTAATCCGGGAACAAATGTTACATTTACAGTTTTGTTAATGTGCAACTCTTCACCGGTATCTTTATGAATTGTAATGGTGTCGCCGGTTTGAGCATTTGCGATGGCTTCTTTGAAAGTTGAATAAAATTTTTCATCTCCGGTTAATTTGTTCCTGACTGAAACTTCTGCAGACATACACTCTAATTATTAGTTCTGCATTAACATAAAGCATTTTTTAAAAAAAATATGCAAAATTTATCTGCAACGTCAAACGTCAAACGTCAAATGTCAAACGTCAAACGTGAAACGTCAATACCCGTAACATTTTGTTTTTAGCAATTACACACTTCATTTTTACAGAAAATTTAATTTAGTAAATTGGTCAATACAATTTAATTTGAATTTTATACCTTCTTACCTAAAATTACTGCAGACCGGATTGCTATCCCAAAGGGCTAAAGCCCTGACCGCAATGCTTGCCGATTGTGACATCTGTCCCAAAGATTGCAAAGTGAACCGTCTCGAAAATAAAATCGCCGCTTGCTATTCCGGCTACAAGCCTGTAGTTTCCTCTTACTGCGTCCACTACGGTGAAGAGCCGTTGCTTGCAGGAAGCAAAGATGAGGGCAATGATAACGGTGTCGGAAATATTTTTTTCGGTAATTGTAATCTGAGGTGTGTCTATTGTCAGAATTATGAGATCTCACAGAATCATAAAACGGAAATTAAGAACGAAGTTTCAGTTGAACGTCTTTCGGAAATTATGCTCGAACTTCAGGATAAAAAAGTGAATGCCATCGGCTTTGTTTCACCAACACACTTTGTACCTCAGATCGTCAGCGCTCTTGAGATTGCAACCGGGCAAGGTCTGAATCTTCCGCTTGTTTATAATACCAACTCCTATGATTCAGTTGAAGTGATTAAGCTGCTTGATGGAATTATTGATATTTATCTTCCCGACATAAAATATTCAGATGATGAATACGGATATAAATATTCAAAAATAAAAAACTATGTGCGTCATTCAAGGGAAGCATTACTTGAAATGTACCGTCAGACCGGAAGTGATCTTGTGATCGAGGATGGTCTTCTTAAAAGAGGACTGCTTGTCAGGCATCTCATACTTCCAAATGATCTTGCAGGAAGCCTTGATACTTTGAAATTCATCGCTTCAATTGATAACAAGATCAATCTATCAATTATGTCGCAATATTATCCTGTACATCAGGCACTTAAGATTGATCTTCTTTCGAGGAACATTCGTGAAAGGGAATATGAAAAAGTTTTGGATTATATGGAAGAACTAAATCTTGAAAATGGCTTTCTTCAAGAGTTTGATTCTGAAAATTATTACCGACCTGATTTTGCTGACAGAGAGGAGCCGTTTAAAAGGTAGAACTTAATTTATAAGGATGCTTCCGTTCGTAAGACTGATCAAAACTCTTTTAAGCTTTTCGATTTTTGATAATCTTACTTCCAATATTAGTTTACATTTTTCCTCTGAAACGTTCTCCGTTAATTTTATTTTTTCCGATTCAATTAACTTCATTATCTGATTCATGAACGTGTAATCAAATTCCAGACTTACCCTGTCAGTAATTAATTTTTCTATTATGATCGCACTACTTAATGTCATATCAGCCGCTTCAAAAAAAGCTCTTCTTAACCCTCCGACTCCAAGCTTTATTCCGCCGAAGTAACGGTTAACAATAATTATTAAATTTGTCAGATCATATTTATCGATGGCGTCAAGGATCGGCTTGCCTGCACTACCGGATGGTTCACCGTCATCGGAATATTTATAATTATTCTGGTCAATGCCTGTGCGGTAAGCATAAGGTCGGTGAGCAGCGTCATAGTATTCTTTTTTCACGGAGGACAGACTGCTCTGGACTTCAGAGCTTTCATTTATTGGAATTGCCAGCGAGATGAATTTTGATTTATTGATCTTTAACTCGAATGAGGATGCGGTGTCAATGGTTAAAAAGGAATCCTTTTTCAATTGTAATAATTGTAATAACTTTCAACTTTCAACTTTCAACTTTCAACTTTTAACTTTCAACTTTTGCGATTCAGGGATGACCCCAGAGAGATGACCCAGAGAGATTCCCGCTCAAAAGATTGCGGGAATGACAAGAGAATCGGATAACTTTTAACTTTACAAACTTTTTAACTTTTAACTTTGTAAACCCATCCTTCTTCACCGATCAAAGGCACAAACTTAAAATCTTCAAAAGTCTTAAACCTATACTTCGGTACTTTAGAATTCTTTTCATCACTTTTAACTCTCTTGATCAACATCAGTTTTTGTGAACTCTCATCACCGACCGGTATGACCATCCTTCCACCAACAGAAAGTTGATCAAGCAGTTGCTTCGGAATTTTCGGGCTTCCCGCTGTTACAATAATTTTTTCGAACGGTGAGTGTTCGATCCAGCCTTTTGTACCGTCATCATTTTTTAAAAAGACATTGTAGCCCAGTGAGTGGAGCTTTTCCTTTGCGGACAAATGTAATTCTGCTATACGCTCAACAGAATAAACATCAGCTCCAAGCTCCTTAAGAATAGCTGCCTGGTAGCCTGAACCTGTTCCGATCTCAAGTATTTTTTCACCTGCTTTGATCTCAAGTAGCTCGGTCATGTAAGCAACGGTATATGGCTGCGAGATTGTTTGATTTGAATTTAAAGGCAGGGCGATATTATCATAAGAGTATTTCTTAAATTCTTCCTTAACGAATAATTCGCGCTTCACTCTTCCAATCGCTTTTAACACTTCAGTATCCTTGATACCTGCTTTCTGAAGCTTCTCAACAAGCTCTTTTCTATGGAGTGAATTAAGATCCATTATTCTTTTTCTTTCTTCTTGCTGTCTTTTGTATTGCTGTCATAGTCTCCGTCACTTTCTTCAAAAATATTTTTTACCGAACTGGCAACCGAAGTTTTGCCCATACATTGAATAAGGCGGTCCTTCAGATCGTTAATGTTATCATAAAATGTAAGCTCGCCATTCTCAGCAACTGAAATTATCCTTCTTTCCTCTGAAACAATTATTGCGACAGCGTCGGAAATTTCTGTGATACCAATCCCTGCCCTGTGTCTTGTGCCGAGATTTTTATTTCTGATCTTTTCCGGCTCTGATAATGGAAGCAGACATCTTGCAGCTTCTATCCTGTCATTCTTAAAAATAACAGCACCGTCATGCAAAGGTGCTTTCGGATTGAACAGCGAGATCAGGATTTCCATCTTGATCCTTGACTGAATTATTTCTCCTGTATCGATAACGTTCTTGAGCCCTGTCGTTCTTTCAATTACCATCAGCGCGCCCCAGCCCCGGTTCTTTAATTCAAAGCAGGCATCAGCTATCTCATTTACAATCTCGTCTACATTTACCTTTGTAAAAATCCTTGCGACCTTTGTCTTTCCTATGAAGAGAAGCAGCCTTCTGATCTCCGGCTGGAATAAAATTATGAATGCAATCACCCAGATATCGGTGATGCGGCTGAGCAGCCATCCTGTCGCCTGCATATTGAGAAGCTGTGCAAGGAATGAGAATCCTATGATAAGCACAAGCGCGAAGAATATCTGCGAGGCTATAGTCCCTTTCATTATCGTATAAAGCTTATAAAAAACATAAGTCACGATA
This sequence comes from bacterium, assembly GCA_034439935.1. GTDB lineage: Bacteria > Bacteroidota > Ignavibacteria > Tepidaquicellales > Tepidaquicellaceae > JAGPCH01. The sequence continues at coordinate 16,667 of JAWXBH010000227.1, read as the reverse complement.
ATGATATCGATGATATCGATCAGCTTTACAGTTAAGAATCCTATCTTAAAAAACTCCATCGTCAGTTATATGCAATAAATGATTTATTCAAAAATAAATATTTTTCTTCATAGATCTTTGCTTCAGGGAATAATTTTTTTAACTCATCTTTTTTTAATAACCGTATTGATCGGGCAAGTTCACCCGCCTTTACAGGGTCATTCTGCCTTTGATACCAGCCGAGATCATATTTTTTTATTAATGAAGCTTTAGTCTCTGTTGAAAGGAACTGAAAGAATGGAAACAGGAAATGTGGCTCAATTGGAAAATTGTAATTGGGTGTCTGAATGAAATAATGACTGCCGATCCTTCTTATTTCTTCTGCCAGCTTTTTCTGCTCTTCGTATTTATTCAGATGCTCTATGAGACTGTTCGAATAAACTATCTCGTATTCCTTATCATCGAACATGCTGAGATCCCGTACATCTTTTTTGATAAAGCTCAGATTAATAAAATTTTTTGTGTCCTGAATTTCCGTATTGATGATCGTTATATGAAAATCCCTGTTGTTATTCAATTTCAGATTTCTCCAATGATAATCGCTGCCGCCAAGATCAAGTATGCGAATGGGCTTTGTAAAGCCGCTGCAATATTCAAGAAAAAATTCATTCCGCTTTTTTCTTGATTTGTTTGAAATTGAATCTTCATTGTTCTGATTGGCATTAAACAATAAATACGACTTTATTTTTTTAAGCATCAGTTCACATTCATTGATTATTTACACAACTGTAATATAAACTCATCAGCTCTTAGATTACAAATCTATCTTTAAGTTCGCAAAATAAAATGAATCCTTAAAACTAACATTATCCGAAACGATCTTCTGAATCCGGTATTGATATTTTCCTTCAATGTACAGCTTCCGGATCGGTTGCCAGTAAAGATTCAAAGTAAGTATGTCACGGTTGACGCGGGTACCGTCAAGAAAATTGTTTGTTCTGAGATATGCATCGCCAAGCCCGAAGTTAATATTGCCTCCGTAATTTGCGATCAGCTTTCCCGTGGAATCAATGACAACGCCTTCACCGGATCTCTGATGCTGAAAGAGTAAAGAAAATTTTAATCGATTGGTCAGATCAAAATTTATCTTAGCAGCTATCTCGTCTGAATTTGGAGGAAGCGCGTGTCCGAGACTCAATGAATGGTTTGTGTAAGTGCTCTTGTTCGAACGGTGTGAATAAACGAACGGATCAAGATGAGTAAACTCCAGTGCAAAACTCATATTAAATGAGTTCGTCCATAATGCACCGAACTGCCATCCGAATTTATTTTCATTTAGCGAGTCATCTTTTCCAAGTGTTCCGAATGTCAGATCATCTATAAGTAATGAAGTCTGAAAAGAAAAATTTCTAAACGGTATCACTTCCATATCAATTCCGATCAAAGAATTGTTTTCAGTCGTCTGCTCTTTTCCGATGCTGAGATCGGCGGAAGTAAGGAAGCTTAGCGGATTCAGATAAGTAAAGCTGAATGGCTGCTCACTTATGATCACAGATTCCCAGAGTCCGAGTTTGAATGATTCCGAGAAATTGATATTGATATTATGCGTGGCAATATTTTTTGATGACAGAGGTTTGAAAATACTGTCGCCATTAAGGCTGCCGTACGCAAAAGTATACTGAAGAGCTTTGTATCTTATGTCAAGCTTTCCGAAATCAAACGGGATCGTATTGTTTGACAAGAATAATTTGTCAATGTAACCAAAACCAAAGTTAAGCGGCGTTCTTCCGAATGTAAGAGCGAGCCAGTTGGCTTTAGTCTGATATCTTACGTAGCCTTCGAAGTAATTAAAATTTCTTTTCGTCACAAGATCCTTATCAGTTTGAAGAATTATATCTGTTGCCGATCCGAAAATTATATCCGAATCATTTCCACTAGCAACCTGTCCGTTAGAGATCTTAAAATAGTATCCCACATTGTCGAAGAATGTGCCGCGTGCTTTTAAGCCTAAGTTAGCGATTAGTAGTGAACGGCCTCCGAGTGAATCTCCGGATGAACCGCGCTGTGAAAGGTAGCCGGTAAGATCAGCGAAGAAAGTTCTCCCTGAATCTTCATAAGAATAAAGGTGAGTGATCTTATTGTTATCAAAAATATTCCGGAAGCCGTTTTTTGCGAACAGCCCGGGATTGTTTTTAATGCTGCCTGTGAGTTCATATTCGAATTCAGTTTCAAGATCGGTAAGGATCTTTTTGTCGGTAGAAGTAAGGGAAATGGATTTTTGTCGTATCAATGTGAGGTAGCCCGCAATTGTATTGCGGGGAAGAGGAATGTCGGCTGAATTATATTCCGGTACGATCTTCATGAGCTGCATTCTCTTTAGGTAATCGTAAACTGGATTTGTAATTTCAGCCATTTCCACTTGCGTAAATCCGGTCTTGAAAAAGAGAAGAGTAAAGCTCAGAATGAAAAAAAATTTCTGCAAAAAGTCTTTTTGTTTTATTAAAGTAATTATTTTTAGTAAGTATTAAAATGTAGATATGATGAAAATGTCGATTAGATAGTTAGATATGATACATCCGTCCACTGGGATAGAATTTAATGTGGCAAATCATACCTTTGTTACTTTAAATGTTTATGATAATTTAGGCAGGGAAGTTGCTGTTTTGTTTAATGGATATAAAGATAAAGGAAAATACTTTGCTACATTTGACGGATCAAATTTTTCAAGTGGAATTTATTACTACAAAATCGTAATTGGTAATTATATTCAAATAAAAAAAATGCTGTTACTAAAATAATATGAACAAACAAATTTTATTATTAATATTTTTATTTATTGCCTCATTAGGAGCTGCGCAAAACGATTTCATCAGACCATTTAAGCTTGGCAGCTATTATGAATGGATTTGGTCTGATGCGACATATACCTCACGGTATAGTGCAAAAATAGTCTCTGAGGAGATAAGAAATGGTTTGTTATATCAAAAGATGGATGTTTATAATGAACCTCCGATGACTATATATTCCGACTACTTTGCATTTGATACTACCTCTCTAAAATTGTACGGCTATGTAACAGGATGTCCGGATAGCATGGGAAACATACTTTTAGTGGATTTTGAATCTCCTGTTGGGTATCAATGGAATGATTGTCCAATAGGGACTTATTTCAGAAGCACTTTGATAGATAAACAATCTCTTACCAACATTTTCGGGACAAATGATACTTTACTTTATGTAGTAAGAAGAGATACTATTGGCGGTCCCATTGAAGGTAAAATAACATACGTCTACTTAGAAAAATTTGGTTATTTTTATTTTTACAGTGGACATGGCAGCCCTTTAGGCGGTGGTGCTTACGAAAAGTCGTTAGTAGGGGCAGTAATTGACGGGGTAACTTATGGTTCTATTCTATTGGATGTACACAAATTTCAAATGTTGTTCCACAGGACTATACTTTGGATCAAAATTATCCGAACCCTTTTAATCCAGCTACTATTATAAAATTTTCTTTGAAGAAATCAACAAATGTTTCTTTAATAATTTATGATCAACTTGGACGGGAAATTCAAACCTTAGTAAGTGAAAGAAAAAGCGCAGGAACATATCAGTATTTATTCAATGCAAACGGACTTTCTAATGGAATTTACTTTTATAGTTTGAAAACAGATAATTTTAATGACACTAAGAAAATGATTCTTTTGAAATAATTTATCCCAAACTTAAAGTATTCCAATAAGTATTGAAATAAAATCTGATCTGACTTGTGAATTCCTTGGGCTCCTGCGAAACCCTTGCCAAGCTGTCTCAAAACTATCAAAATTCTTTCAACACAGAGGCGCAGAGACACAGAGAACTTGATTTTCAATTCACTTTCTCTCCGTGCCTCTGCGTTTCTGTGTTGTTATTTAATTTTTGAGATAGTCTCGAAAGTGGGGGGTGCCCTCTGGGTTATCCAGAAGTTCCAATGACACGACAATTTGAATTTATCGAGAGTAATAATAGTGAACATTGAAATAAAATCTGATCTGAACTTGTGAATTCCTGGATTCCCGCTTTCGCGGGAATGACAGAAAGATCGGGAATGACTAAAGTTGCATAAAGCTTTAACTTCTTGTATTTCTAAATTGAATATGAGAATGTAAAAAATTATTTTGATTTAAAAGATAACATGCCCACAAGCGAAAAGTTTTTTTACAAAACGATATTACTAATTGCTTTAGTTTTTGTACTCCAGTCCTGCGGAAAAAAGGAAGAGCCGCAGACATTTGTCCCTCCCAATCAGGATTCAATCATAAATAAGGAAAAGGAAAGACTTGAACGCGAAGAATTTGAGCGCCTGAAAAATTTACAGAACGGTTTCACAGACTCATCCGCGTTGCGCACCGATTCGCTTAATACGATGTCAATTGATTCACTGAATGCAAAAACTGACACCTCAAAGGTTACTAACAAAATTGCAGACAAGAAAAAATTTGTACAGAAAGAGAAGGAATTAAATAAAAGGCTTGATAATCCAAAGTCAGCTATCACCGACTATATTGAATTGCTCCAGAGAGGAACTACTTCAGGCGGCAACTTTGATCAAAATATGAAAAAAGCCAGCGAGCTTTGGCAGTCAGCAAGCTCGGACAGATTTAAAGCTAATTATAAAAATACCACGAAGATAACAGTTCTCGAAGAGCCAAAGGTCATTTCACAGAAAGGAAATGAAGCTGTTGTTGAAGTAAAAATTAAGAAGACCGATAAAAAGAATGACAAGACTGAGGATATTGAAATGACCGTTAAATATAATCTTGTTGCCGACGGCAAAGGGAAATGGAAAATAAAAAATAACACCGTAGTAAAAAAATAGATCTGATATTCAGACCATCTTACAAATTATAACTAATCCAAATTGAGTATTTTAATTGACAAGAAAACAAAAGTTGTAGTACAGGGAATAACAGGTTCGGAAGGTACTTTTCACGCAGGGCAGATGATCGAATACGGTACCAAAGTTGTAGCGGGTGTTACTCCGGGTAAAGGAGGAAGTAAGTTTATGAACACAGTTCCGGTCTTTAATTCGGTAAGTGAAGCAGTGAAAGCTACAGGAGCCGGCGCCTCGGTTATATTTGTCCCGGCAGCTTTTGCTGCGGACGCGATCATGGAAGCCGCAGACGCCGGTATCAATGTTATCGTTTGTATCACAGAAGGAATCCCGACAAAAGACATGACAAGAGTTTATGAATATGTAAAGAACAAAAATACAGATACTCATTCGGTAAGATTTATTGGTCCGAATTGTCCGGGAATAATTACTCCTGATGAATGTAAGATCGGTATCATGCCCGGTTTCATACATAAGAAAGGAAGAGTTGGCGTAATCTCAAGAAGCGGCACGCTTACCTACGAAGCCGTAGGACAATTGACAAATCTTGGTATCGGACAATCTACATGCATCGGTATCGGAGGTGATCCTGTCATAGGCACAAGATTTATCGACGCGGTAAAACTATTCAATGAAGATAAGGGCACAGATGCGATAGTGATGATTGGTGAGATTGGCGGTACCGCTGAGGAAGAAGCGGCTGAATATATTAAGAAGAATGTAAAGAAGCCTGTGATTGGTTTCATAGCCGGAAAGACAGCTCCACCCGGAAGAAGAATGGGACATGCCGGCGCTATTATCTCCGGAGGAAAAGGAACAGCTGATGAAAAGATCAAAGTGATGAAAAGATGCGGTATCATGGTTGTTGATTCACCGGCTGACATGGGAAGAACGGTTCAGAAAGCACTGGCAAAATTGAAAGCTAAAGCAGCGGCTAAGAAAACTGCTAAAGCTTCGAAGAAAAAAACAAAAAAGAAATCTGTCGCAAAAAAGATTACTAAAAAAACTAAGCCCTCGGTCTCTAAAAAGAAAAAATCTTCCGCAAAAAAATCTAAAAAGAATTAAATTTGGCTCTGATTAAAATCAATAACGCGAAGTTCTATGCTTACCATGGTGTGCTCGATTACGAAAAAGAACACGGCAATGAATTTGAAGTCGATATTGAAATGAACTGCAGTCTTGATGAATTAAAAGACTCTGATGATCTTAGTAAAACAGTTGATTATCTTGCTGTCTATAATCTTGTTAAAAAAATATTCACAGGAAAAAAATATGATCTGATCGAGTCTGTAAATCAAAATGTCTGTAAAGGTATAATTGAAAACTTTCCGCCGGTTAATTCTGTAAAGGTGAATATCCGCAAGCTCAATGCTCCTCTCGGGATAATCGATTCAGTGGAAATTCAGACTGAATTAAAAAGATAGAATTATGACAAAAGCATATCTCGGGCTTGGATCAAATATTGGCGAACGTATTGGATACATTGAGAATGCTTTAAAAGAAATAGAAAAAATTGAAGGAACAAAAGTAATTAGAGCTTCCCGGGTATACGAAACAGAACCATGGGGTAACATTAAGCAGGATGATTACCTTAACAGCGCGGCTGAAATTGAAACAAGCCTTGACGCGGAATCTTTGCTTAAGGAATTAAAAAAAATTGAGAAGAATGCAGGCAGAACTGAAAATGAAAAGTGGGGTCAGAGGGAAATTGATATTGACCTCTTATTTTATGGTGATGAAATTATTGAAAATCAATTTATGAAAGTACCGCATCCGCAGATCGAGAACAGAAAATTTGTATTGATACCTATGTCCGAACTTAATGCGGAATATATTCATCCTGTCCTTAAAAAAACAATTTCACAACTGTTGCGCGAGACAGAAGACGAGCTTAGTGTTATTAAGTACAAAACTATAAAAACCTGAATTTTAAATCCGGCATAAGTGACTGAGGATAAAAAAATAAAATATATTGCGATCGAAGGTGTCATTGGTGTAGGCAAGACCACACTTGCAAAAAAACTTTCGGACAGGCTCAATGCAAAGCTCATACTTGAAAATTTTGAGGACAATCCTTTTCTGGAAAAATTTTATAATGATCCCGTCAGCTACGCATTTCATACGCAGATGTATTTTTTGATGAGCAGGTATAAGCAGCTTCAGGAGATCAAGCAGATTGATCTGTTCCATGAGTATTATGTTTCGGATTATATTTTTGAGAAGGATAAGATCTTCGCTTATCTTAATCTTCAGGATGACGAGCTTAAGCTTTATGAGAAGATAGTTTCACTGATCGAAAGGTCAATCGTTGTTCCCGACCTGATCATTTACCTGCAGTCAACAGTTCAACGACTTATGCAGAATATAAGGCACCGTGACAGGGACATTGAAAAGGAAATGAAGGAAGATTATATAAAGGATCTCAACGAAGGTTACAATTATTTTTTCTTCAGGTATAAAGCTACCAAAGTAATGATAGTAAACTCTGCCGATATAGATTTTGTCAATAGCGAAAAGGATTTTGAGAATCTGATTTCAGAAATACTTAAGCCGGAACATTCCGCAATCGAATATTACAACCCTGTATCTGAAAAGATAGCAAAGTAACTTATGCAAAAGTAACTTATGATAAGAGTAATTATAATATTAGCCGCTGTATTCATTCTTCTTACAGTTGTAAGAAATTTACTGAAGAAATACAGAAGCATTAAACCACCGCAAAATAAATCCAATCAAAACACTTCGACTAACAAAGATCCGAAGAAAGATCAGGACAATGATATCGTTGACGCAAAGTTTGAAGAAATAAATTAACCTCAGGTTATGATCAAATTTCTTTTCAAAATTTTTGACAGATCACAATCTCCTTTTAAAATATCAGATCTGAATCAGGATAATGTAAAGAATATTTTAATTGTAAGGCAGCACAACCAGCTTGGTGATATGCTGTGTTCCGTGCCTTTGTTTGCGGCGATAAGGAAAAAATTTCCGAAAGCCCACATCACACTTGTCGCTTCACCTATCAATTATGAAATTCTTTACAGTGATATCAATCCATACATTGATAAAGTCATTACTTATAAAAAAGCGCCGCTGAAAAATCTCATTGACTTTTATAAGGAGCTGAAAAATCATGACTACCAGATCGGGATTGTTCCGTCAACGGTTTCATTATCACGCACTTCACATTTTATTAATTATTTTTCGGGAGCAAAGATCAGAGTTGGAGTCAAAAGCATTGATGAAAAAAACAACGATCTTGAGTATCTGCTCAACGTAAAGTCTGACTTCAAATGGGATCAGAAAAAACTGCATCAGGTGGAAAGAAATCTTGATGTGGGAAGGCAGATCAATTGTGATCTGACAGAAGATGAAAAAAAGAATGTAATGATCCATTTAAGTGGGGAAGAAATTTCCTTTGCGGAAAAATTTATTTCAGAAAAATTTCCGGACAGAAGTAAAATGATAATTTCATTTCATCCGGGAGCGGGAAAGATCCCTAACAGATGGAGTGAAGAAAATTTTAGTAAGCTGATGAAAATGCTTTACAACAGATATGATTGTAACCTTATGATGACTTCCGGATCAATTGATACTGAGATTACAAACTCAATCAGGGATCAACTTTCACAGGACAACATTAATTGTGTTGTGATCGATAATACGCCGATCAGAAAAGTTGCCGCAGTGATCAGGCTTACGGATCTGTATATCACAAATGATACCGGTACAATGCATGTTGCCGGCGGTGTTGATGCAAATGTGATCTCATTGTTCGGACCAACTCACGGATATGAATGGGCACCCACTGGCGAAAATAAAATTTACATTCAGTCGTCTTCCGGTATTATTAATGACATAACGGTTGATGAAGTCTTTGCAGCCGCCTGTAAGCTGATAGAAAGCAGAGCAGTTAATATTAACCCCGCACTTAAAATAATACAGCATTGAATAATATCTTAGCAGCGATAGATATCGGCACAAATTCTTTTCATCTTGTCATCGCTAAGATCGACAGCAAGAAAAGGTTTACAGTCCTCACACGTTCAAAGGAAGTTGTTCGCCTCGGCAGCAGCTCGAATGATATGAAATACATTTCTGAGGAATCAATTGAAAGGGGAGTGAAAACGCTGAAGAGGTTTAAGATCATCTGTGATTCATTTAATGCTGAAATAATTGCGATAGGAACCAGTGCCACCCGGGAGGCATTGAATAAGCATGAATTTCTTACCAAAGTTAAGGAACATACAGGTATCGATATCAATATTGTTTCCGGATATGAAGAAGCACGTCTCATATATCTCGGAGTGCTTCAGTCGCTGGACATTTTCAATAAAAAAATTCTGCTGATTGATATTGGCGGAGGGAGCACTGAATTTTTGATAGGTGAGAAAGGCGAAGTCAAAAGTGCAAGCAGTCTGAAAGTAGGAGCAGTTAGACTTACTCATAAATTTTTGCTTAGTGAGAAGATTGATAAAAATGATCTGAAGAATGCAAAGCTGTTTGTCAAAGGAGCGATCAATCAGATCATAAGGCAAATGGAAGATTTTGATTATGAACTGGTAATCGGTTCATCAGGAACGATCAATAGCATCGGCTCGATCATTCAATCTGAAATTAATCCGGAAATTGTTGCGGAGGTCAATCTCAATGGCTTTGTTCTTAAAAAGAAATCACTTCAGTCTGCATTAAGTAAGATATATATAGCCGAAGATCTTTCACAACGGCTTCAGATCCCCGGTCTTGATCCCAAGCGCGCAGATATTATTACAGCAGGAGCGGTGATACTCGAGCAGATATTCGAAGATCTTAAGATCGAAAAACTGACTCTCTCATCCTTTGCACTTAGAGAAGGCATTATAATGAACTACATTCAGCAAAGGAGCGGTAAGTATGACTACGGTCACCTTACCGATGTCAGATACAGCAGTGTAATTCATCTCGGTGAACTTACTAATTATGATAAAGAACATGCGTCACAGGTGATGAAGCTTGCTAATAAAATTTTTGATTTCATCAGACTTAAATTCGAGTTCACTGATGATGAACGCGAATATCTTGAAGCTGCCTGTCTTCTTCATGACATAGGTTATTACATTTCACATACGGGTCATCACAAGCATTCGTATTATTTAATAAGGAATGCAGAGATGCTGGGATTTAATGATAAGGAGATTGAGATCATTGCAAATGTCGCAAGATACCACAGAAAGTCTCATCCCAAGCCAAAGCATGAAGGTTTCAGCCGTCTTGATTTGCAATGTAAAGAACTTGTAAAAAAGCTGGCAGGAATCCTGCGTATTGCAGACGCGCTGGACCGGAGTCATAAATCTCTTGTCAATGATCTCGACATCAGCATTAAAGATAAAGTTCTTGAAATTAATCTTAAATCATGCAATGGCGAGCCGGCTCTTGAGATGTGGGGAGCGAATATTAGGAAGAATCTATTCGAGGAAAGTTTCGGGTATGATGTGAAGGTAAAGTATAAACCTTAGTTAATAAGCTCCGGTCTGTATTCAAAATGCATCGTATCATAGTGATACCACTTGCCGCCCCATATAAACCCATGCTTTTCAAATATATCCACGATCTCCACCGGTATTTGGTTTTGATAATTCAAACTGTTACTCCACTGCCAGTAATTTGAGTACTTTGTATTAATATCGATCGCCGAGCCGAATGAATGATTACTCAGCCGGTTTGTGCCCGCTATATTTCTCCAGTTAAAGGTACCGCCCGGTCGGACTAAGTATTTTTTGAATTCAGAAGGTAATTGCAGCAACTCTTCGATTACAAGCTTAAGCTTTTCAGCGGCTCCATTCACATTGCTGAATAATAATGACGAACCGTCAACCCATTCTATGTTCACAAGATTATTTTTTACTTCACCGGAATTATTTCCATACATTTTTAAAAAGAAAGGTTCATACCTGATCCTGCCGGGTTCAAAATTTTCGGAAGGAGGATTTTTCCAGCCGCTTCCTTTAACATAATCCTGTGAAAGCATGTCTTCAATATCAGGATCATCAAGCATTTCATCGTGAGTTTTATTTCCAATACCGTCATCATAAATCATCACTGTTCCGTCATTCCAATATAGATTATTTTCATCTGCCGAATCGAGAAAGTCAGGATAAGAGCTTACAAGCTTTGTAAGTTTTGCCGGAACATTCTTTTGGGAAATGCTGTCGATCTTGTTTGCAATTATGACTTTGTTGTCTAATTCTTTTGAAGAATTGTTACCGCATGCAATGATCAATATTGCTGAAAATAAAAATAAGGTCGTAATTTTGTTTTTAAAGTATTTCAAATTAGATAATGTTATTAAATTGATTCTACAATGTCATCTTGAGTATTTGCTGTACTGGCTTCCGATGTATTCTTCGTATCGTTTTATTAATTCGATATTCTCTTTCTCAAGCGGTGTCAGCAAAGAGGTTACATCTTCCTTCATCGGGACATACCAGCTTTGCATCATGAAATGCTCCTTAAGTTCAGGCAGCTTGAATATATAACCGTGACGCGCGTAGATCTCATTTCTCATTATTCTTAACTCCCATGGATCCCTGTTCTCAAGATCTGTCTTGCTAAGCCGGACGCTTGTCAGATCGGGAAAATTGTTCGCGCCACCTGAAGAATTATTACCTTCGGCTGGTGTTGAATTTTTATTCTCGAGCTCCTTTTCTTTAAGTTCAAGTTCCTTCTGCTTAAGGACAAGTTCTTTTTCTCTTAGCTCGAGATCTTTTTTAGACTGTTCTTCTGAGATTTTATTATCCTTGCATGAGGTTAATAGAAGCAAAAACAGGAATGATGCTAAAACTAATTTTTTCATTCTGATTAATATTATAATTTAATTTTATCTATCTGCCGTATTCGTCATAGTATTTTTCCGCATGTTCTTCAAAACGTTTAAGCAGGTCTACGTTCTTTAATTCAGTTTCAGTCAGATTGTTTCTGACATCTGTTGAAACAGGCATATACCAGTCGATGTGATTATCAAAAAAGTATCTCATTTTTCTGTTCTTAAAGGAATAGCCGTGGCGTGCATAAATTGAATTACGGATGACTTCAAGATCGCCTTTAAACAAATTATCGATATCACTCTTTTTGAGTAACTTATTTGAAGCATTGATCTCGGAAATTTTTCCTGTAAGTGTTTCCAGCTTGTCCGGAAATTTAGGATCCTGTTCGTAAAGTGTGTTCCAGTTCTTATCTATTGGTAGCCCGTTATCCTTATTATAGCTGAAATCTCTTTTGACAAGTTCATATTCGCGTTTTGTAACAAGTGCATCTTTGTTAAAGGATGTCCAGGTTCCCTTTATAATATTGGCTGCAGGATCTATTGAAAAAGAAAAAGTACCGTCATACTTATCATCACCCGGCTCATTTACAACTGCTGAATACCCCTGCTTGGTCCCGACAAACAATCCCTTGAACGGTCTGTCATTTCCTGCAACAATACTGTGTCCGTAAAGTGTATCCTTTGCAAGCGAATCGACCGAAATAGTTATCTTATTCCTGTAAGTATATTCTTTGGAATCATCATATTCCAAAGCAATGAAGTCGCCGGTATAATAACCGGTAATTTTTTGCTCGGCATTTATAGTCTCTGCACTTTTGTAATTCTCTCCGGGTGCTTTATTAATGACTTCGGTACCTTCAGGCTTCTTTTCTGATGCTGTCTCTTTATTATCTTTGCTGCAGGACAAAAGTACGAGCGCGGTTAAAAGAAGTAAGATAGTTTTCATTTTTTATAAAGTTGATGAATGAGAATTTCAGCGATTATAATATTAGGGATCCATCCGAGCCATGCTACAAGCTGATAGACGTCCATTGGTCTCGGCTGGAATGAAAGTACTAAAATGTATTTCCAGGCTCTTAATGTTATTGCTGAAAGAGTAAGTGCAAAGCTTCGGATAACATATTTTCTGTGTGATTTGAAATCCTTTTGCTTCGCTTTAACAATTGCCATTGATGTAAAGTACATCCATAAGGCAGCAAGTGAACAGAAGGCGACCTCGGAAATAATACCTCCATTGGCATAAAGTCCCATATAAAATCCTGCGGGTCCTGCAAAGACTAAGATCACAACCGCATAGATCCAGCCGGATACCTTGTGCAGAAGCCGGAAATTTTTCATGAAATATTTTGAGAACTGCGTCAAACCCGCGGGGAGAACAAGCATTGCAGTATAGACATGTGTAAAGAAAGCGATCTTATAAAATGGAACGTCAATTACATCCTGTTTAACCTTCAAAAAAGCGACGTCGGTGTTATAAGGAACATATTGTAAAGTTATTTTCAGCATCAGAAAGCAAAAATAAAGATAGGTCAGAATAATTAATCCCGAAGAAAACGTTTTCCTGTTAATATTAAGTTTATTAAATACCGGAACAGTAATTCTTGAATGACTCAAATTTATTTCTTCTTTGGTTGTCTTATTTTTTTATAATTGACTTTTCTTTTTTCATTGAATGCGGAAATTCCTTCGGAAACTTCCTTTGACATATTATGAATAGACAGCCAGTCACGTGCATGACCGATGGTAGTATGCCAGGACAGATCCCTCCAGAAATTAAGCTGCTGCTTCGCATAACGCAGGCATTCAGGAAGTTTGTTGTACAATTTTTCAGCAAGGATATCAACAGCCTCATCAAGCTGATCAAATGGAACTACCTGATTAACAAGTCCCCACTCAAGAGCTTTCTGTGCCGGAATGTCCTCACATAAAAATAATATTTCGCGGGCTCTCCTTTCACCGACTATTAGCGGCAGGAATTGAGTGGCTCCGGCAGCAGCAACACTTCCCCGGGCTGCACCTACCTGCTTTATAATTATATTATCAGCAGCGATAGCAAGATCACAGCTCATGTTAAGTTCATTCCCGCCACCGACAACCATCCCGTTCAGTCGGGCGATCGTCGGCTTTCCCAGATTTCTCATAACTTCATGAAGCTGAATGAATTCATACATCCATTTATAATAATCATCAGGATTACCGAGAAAATATTTTTCCTGCTCCTCAAGGTCTGCCCCGGTCGAAAAGGCTCTTTTACCTGCACCTGTAAGTATGATCACGGCGATATTGTCGTCCCATGCCGAATCTTTGAAAGCCATCGTAAGCTCGTTTATGGTTTCAAGGTTAAGACAATTCAACTTCTTTTCACGGTTTATGGTGATTGTAGCTTTGTATCCGTCTTTTTTATAAATAACATTTTTGAATTTGTAATTCTTTGGAAGATAGGATTTGAATTTTTCAGACAATTTAAGTGTGTATTTGATTTGTAATTTTCCAATATAATCATAATACAGTAGTCATAGAATTCAAAATTTCGATTGCACAATAGTTCTCAATGTTCTAATTCAGTTCAGTCCAAATTAATTTTTGTCAACGCTAAAAGTCATAACTTAAACAGCTAACAGGATAATCTTTATTGTTTTAAAAAATGAACCCTCTGATAAATTGTCGAAAGTACCGGTTGCCATTTGCCTGTATTTTCCCAGCTGATGAATATTGAATTTAAATTTTTTTAATTATAAATTTATATAACAAAATAATTAAATCGGCAGGAATAAATATTTAAGATAATCAGAACCTAATCTATCCAACACATATGATTTCATACATTACTCTTGATGAATATGACTACAATGAAAATTCCCTGGTGTCACAAGAAAGAATTGGCGGGGATTTAAAAAATAATTTTTATTATACAAACCGTAACTGGATCTCAGCAATGCAAAATACCGAAGGCATGTTAGAATATACAAATGAATATTTCAAGAACGGGAATGTAAAAAAACAATTAATCAGCGGAGATTATAATAACAACTTTACAAATTCCTTTGATCTCCCCTTTAACTACACTTACGATAAATCAAACCGTCTTCTGAATACTACCCGAATTACCGGAAAGTCTTATGAAATGTCCAATACTTACGATAAAGATGGCAACATACTGACATTACAAAGATACGATGGCAATAGCACATTGTCAGATAACTTTTCTTATTCATATTATTCCGGTACAAATAAATTACGTAAAGTATCAGGAAGTACGGATCAATATACTTATGATCTGAATGGAAACATGACTAAAGATGACCTTAATGGAAACAGTAACATAAAGTATGACCATAGAAATTTGATAACCGAACTAAGACAGGAAGTTGGTTCGAAATATAAAAATACATTCTATAAATATGATGAAGCCGGAAACAGGATCTCAAAAACAGTTTATGAATATCAAGGGTCATCAATTTTACAAGATACTACATCCGAAAGTGATTTCCCTAACAGCAGTGATTGGCAGCTGTATAATAAAGAAGTATATTCAAGAGATGTCTCGGGTAGAGAATTAGGCACATGTCAATGAAATTGTGTTTGCCCGGTTGAAAATCTTAGATTAAATAATTGATTTATTTCATATTCACATCCTTTAAGAATGGGAATAGGGTTTTTCCATTTTTTATTTAGTAGTCGATTAGCTAAAACGAAAACAGCAGCATCAACATAATCTCTTGATTGAAAATACCCGCCATTATTTATTCTAATTTTTTCAAGTAGTGAATTAAAGTTTTCAACAGCGTTAGTGGTATAAATAATTTTTCTTACAGAATCCGGGTACTTAATAAAAGCAAAATATCTTTCTTTGTTGAATAATAATCTATCAATAAAATGAGGATACTTAGCCTTATATTTTGCACACAAGTCGTTAAATTCATTAATGGCAGCTTCATCAGATCCGGCAGTAGCTTTAATAAAGTCGAGTTGTTTTAAGAAATCAAGGGAATCGGGTTTAGACATATTTTTAATAATATTTCTTTTTAGATGTACAAAGCAGAGCTGGTGATCAGAGACAGGGAATAAAGTAGCAATAGCATCTGAAAGCCCCGGGAAGTCATCCGATACAACGAGTAAAGTTTTTTTCATACCTCTTGAGATAATGTTATTAAATATCTCGATCCATTTGGATTTATTTTCACTTCCGAAGTAGAGATAAAAACCGAGATGAGTTTTCTTAGCATCAAGAGTAATCCCCAGTACAGTAAAGATCACAGCTTTCTTTATTTTGCCATCAGAATCATCCCGCAGCTCGGTGTGGTAAGCATCAATAAGGGTAGCAAAGAGATTTTCAGGAAGTTCTCTTGCTTTAAATTCTTTAGCCAGGTTGAGGATATCTTCTTTAATTTTATTGGCTTCAGTGAAAGAGTAAGGCATATCGAGGTCATAGATAATGGATCTCATCTTAGCCGGTGAATAGTTATTAAATGCCATTGCTTTAACCAATTCATCATACGAAGTATCGGTTCTCTTCCATCGCTCAGGTAAAATCGAAGGTCTGAAAGCATTTGAATCTGTTCTAGGGACCGAAAGATTTAAAGCCCCTAAAGAAGTATTCAAGTCACGATCGTAGAATCCATTGCCTACATTGTCCTGATTATTTTTTAGAAATTGCTCTCTGTCCTTAAGCATCAATGTAGAGTACAAAGTCTCCAAATGGGTTTTTAGCTCGTTACGTGAATCAGAATTTTTCAAAAGGTTAATTAATTCTTCTTGAATGTTTGAGTTGTTGTTGTTAGTTTTCATTAGGACAATACATTTGATTTATTAAATGGGACCCGACATTTTTCTTTCTAAAAGTGTTGGGTTTTTTATTTTATGTTACAATTTTAATTATTTTTCTTTTTTTCAAAAACACACTTTTTAATATACTGCCAGAGTTATTTTCAAAAGGTACAGAAGCACAGGAAGATTTACTGGGAATGATCTTAAAGAAGTCCTTACAGAAGACAGTTCAGGAGCTTTTAGAAGAAG
>JAWXBH010000226.1:0-19921 GCA_034439935.1 bacterium | reverse complement strand
GAATTCTAACAGCTTTTCAGACTTGTATCAGACTCCGCTATTTAAATTTATTTAAAGAATTATAATAGCTATGTTTAAAATAACAATTTAAAAATGAAAGTATTAAAAAGCGTTAAATGTTTTAACGAAAGATTAATCGACTACGCAGGACTATTTCCTCCCGCCTCTCTGGATCTTCAAGCGTCTTATTCTAATTATATTAAATATACGCAAAGCGAATACTCCTGGATGCTTTCAAGGTTTATCTGTCCTGTGAAACTCTTACCTGAACTTGACACAATCTCCGCCCAAAATTCATCTAAAAAATTTTCTGTTTCCGTTATTACAACAGCGGCAAAACTTGAATCGGACTTTAAGAATAATTTTATCAATGATTTTAATATCTGCAATTCCTTTATAAAAAAGAATAACAATATTAAAATTGATATGATCGAAACAAAGCTTCCTGATACTGACAAGACAAGTTATTCTGATTGTGTAAGTTTTGCTGTGGGTTCACTGGAAAGAAATTTTTCCGATCCTGCATTTATTTTTTTTGAAGGAAATTCAGAAGAGAGCTGGAAAGAAAAATCGAAAGCACTTATTGATTCCATATCAGCAATTAATGAAACAAATTTAACTTCCGGTTTCAAGCTTCGAACCGGCGGTACTTCCGCTGCAGCATTCCCTGAGCCGGAGCAAATAGCATTTTGTATCCGTGAGTGTCTTGACCGCCAAGTCCCAATGAAATTTACAGCAGGTCTTCACCATCCTTTCAGACATTATGATTTGAATGTAAAGTCAATGATGCACGGATTCGTTAATGTTTTCGGTGCAGGTATAATTGCGATGACTCATAATATTTCAAATGATGTTCTTATTGAGATCATTAATGATGAAGAACCCGGCAATTTTATTTTTACTGAAAATTATTTTTCATGGAAAGACTGGAAAGTAGAAACTCAGGATATCGTTTTTGCCCGTGAAAATCTGGTGACCTCTTATGGAAGCTGCAGCTTCGATGAACCGGTTGAAGATCTGCAGACATTGCATCTCCTAAAATAATCATAAACAATTTTATAATTTGAAATCATTTATTTCCGTTCAAAGAGATTCGCATTTTCCGATTCAAAATATCCCTTTCGGAATTTTCAAAACAAAAGCGAATCCAAAACAAAGAGTCTGCACAATAATTGGTGAAACAATTATTGATCTTTCCATAATTGAAAACAAAGGTCTGTTCAAGAATTTTTTAAAAGATGATATAAAATATTTTTCACAGTCTTCATTAAATAAATTCATGTCACTCGGCACAAGTATCTGCCGAAACGTCCGCCTGGAAATTCAAATGCTGTTCGAAGAGAACAATATCATCATTAATGGTGACAAGACTTTGAAGGACGAATGCCTTACTCCTTATAGTGAGGCATTAATGTGCATGCCCGTTGAGATAGGAGATTACACTGATTTTTATTCATCAAAGGAACACGCGACAAATGTTGGAATAATGTTTCGTGGAAAAGAAAACGCGCTGATGCCCAACTGGCTTCATCTTCCGGTTGCATACCACGGCAGGGCAAGCTCGATCGTTCTTAGCGGAACAGGTATCATCCGTCCTAAAGGTCAGACAAAAGCCGACGACGCCGAACTTCCTTCTTTTGGCGCAAGCAAACTTCTGGACTTTGAGCTTGAGACGGGTTTTCTGATTGGAAAAGGAAATAGCCTGGGAGATCCGATCCCGGTCGATAAAGCAAATGAACATATTTTCGGAATGATACTTGTCAATGACTGGAGCGCAAGAGATATACAGAAATGGGAGTATGTTCCTCTTGGACCGTTTCTCGGAAAAAATTTTGCAACTTCTGTTTCCCCATGGGTTGTTACTCTTGAAGCACTTGAACCTTTTAAAAAAAATAAGCCGTTACAAAATCCTGAACCGCTTCCCTATCTTCAGAGCAAAGGCAGCTGGCTCTACGATATTAATCTGGAAGTAAGCATCAAAACTGAAAAGATGCAAGAACCTTATATTATTTCAAGATCCAATTTCAAAAACCTTTACTGGGATATTTGTCAACAGCTTGCTCATCATACTGTCAACGGATGCAACATGAAAACCGGAGACCTACTTGCTTCCGGTACGATCAGCGGAACCCGTAAAGATTCATTCGGAAGCATGCTTGAGATAACCTGGAGAGGAACTGAACCGATCAGTCTGCCAAACGGTGAGGAAAGAAAATTTTTAGCGGACGGAGACGAGCTTACGATAACAGGCTGGTGTACAGGTGAAGGCTACAATGTAGGTTTCGGTGAAGTAACAGGAAAAATTTTACAATCAAAATAATTTTAAAAAAGTGAAAGTACTGATTAATATTTCTCTGATATTAATTATTTCTGTAATTATTATCTCATGTAAAGATTCAACAGTTGACAGCAATAATCCACCGGTTTCTCCCGAATCCAATTTCACTTATCCATATAAATTAAATTCCTTTTGGTATTACTCAACAAGAAATTTTGTGACCAATCTGCGCGGCGATTCAGTTCATTTTTATTTTCCGGGTGATACTACCGTCGGATTTGGTAATGCGAAGTTTGTAAAGGATACCATTGTAAATCAGGACACTTTAAGACTCTTGAGAAATGAACACAGCGAAGTAGGACATAGTCACACCACACTGGAGCTGTATAAGCAAACTGATTCAGGGCTTATCCGGGTTGCCTACTATTACGGCGGAACAAACTTCGGTCCTTACAGACCCGTTAAGCAGAATTTAAGATATGTAATAAACGGAAATACGTATGCTTCCCTTGATGAGCTGAAAAATGCTTTTAATGTTGAGGATTATTCAGGAGACACTACGCTGTATTTTGATGAACCACCTTTGCGGGTATTAAAATATCCGATCGAAGAAAATACTGAATGGGAGTTTGTTACTTTCGGCACTACCCGGATTACAAAAGAATACACGAACTTCGAAAATGTAAATACCGGTATGGGTGAATTAAAGTGTATTAAGGTTAAAAGAAATTGGTATTACAATTCTTCTGCTCCGGACCCGAAATTTATTTCGTATGATTATTTCTCAAAGGAAGGAATGGTTAAAAGGGATTTTGTAATTAAAGACGTAGTGATATTAAATCAGAATACCGACACCTTAGGTATAATCGATGTTAAGGAAGAAGCTAATCTGAATATATTTACTCCATAATTTCCACAATTAAATTATTTCTCATGGATCAATGCAGCTCCAAGTGTGATGCCGATCAGAGAAGTGATCTTATCGCTGTTGCTGTCATTGGATGAAACAGATTTGCAGTAAAAAGCATCAAGACTGATCAGACTGGTGCGCAAGATCCGTTTCTCATAACCAATTACCGCTTTAAATCCAAACCCACCATACATTGCTCCGGTTAGTCCGGCAATATAATAATTCGATTTTCCAACAAAAAATTTGTTCTTATATCCTACCAGTACCGCATACTTGCCGTCATTGCGCGATAATGACACATCTTTCTTTCTGAAAATTCCGCAATCAATATTGAAAACAATATTTCCGGTACTGCTGATTCTGGGCTCAACATAGCCGCTGATATACAAACCGGGAGAATACTTTGTACTTCCTGCTTCTGAATTAAAGTGAACTCCGGCTGCTATTTTTGAAGAGAAGAAATTTTGTGAAAGCGCATTTGCTGTAAAGGCAATGCTTATAAGAATAATCAATAATACTTTCATATTTTTTTTTGTTAATATAATTGCATAAATATTCTTTAACAAATCAGTTTTGTTTATACACTTTTTAATTTTGCATTCTTTAAGTAATTTTATCAATGAAAGACAACAAAACACGCCTTACGCAGATGGTTACTTCCGCGGGTTGCGCCGCTAAAATTTTTCCTCATATACTTGCCGAAACACTCAAAGGCATTAAGTGGGAAACCAATGAAAATGTATTAGTCGGCTTTGAAGGGAAAGATGATGCCGGCGTTTATAAAATCAATGATGAACTTGCGCTTATACATACCACCGATTTTTTCACACCGGTAGTTGATGATCCATATACATTCGGACAGATCGCGGCAGCTAATGCTTTGAGTGATGTGTATGCAATGGGCGGTACACCGATCAATGCGCTGAACATACTCGCATTCCCGCAGAAAGAAGATCTTGGAATTCTGAAAGAAATATTAAGAGGAGGTTCTGATAAGATCAATGAATCCAAAGCTGTGATTATCGGTGGTCATTCGATAGACATTACAAACATTGTTTACGGACTGGCAGTCACAGGGACAATTCATCCTAAGGACATTAAAGGAAATAATAACGCAAGACCCGGTGATAAATTAATTTTAACAAAAGCTCTTGGTACCGGAGTGCTGAATAATGTAGTGAAATTTTCTGAGCTGGATGAGAAATATTATAAGCATCTTGTGGCTTCCATGACGCGTCTCAACAGCAATGCTTCGCAATGTATGGTAAATGCCGGAGCAAACGCATGTACCGATGTTACAGGTTTCGGTCTTGCCGGACATTCAATGCAGATGGCGGCTGCGAGTAAAGTTGTGTTCAGGTTTTTTGTAAACGAACTTCCGGTTCTTGACGGAGCTGAATGGGCGGTGGAAAATAATTTTCTTACAAGAGGCGATAAATCTAACCGTGAATATACAGAGAGCTCCGTGATGAATGAAGGCAATGTAAACATAATTAAGGAACATTTGTTGTATGACCCGCAGACATCAGGAGGACTTTTGATCTCAGTAAAAGAAGATAAAGCGAATCATCTTCTGCTTGAGCTTGAGAAGTGCGGTGATATTTATTCCCGTATCGTCGGGGAAGTCATTCCCCCTGATGGAGAAGTGAAAAGCGGAACTGTGATATTTAATTATATGTGATCACTATGTTCTCTATGTGGCTATGTGGTGGAATTATGTTGAAGCTTTTAAACATTAAATATTCCCGAAGATATGATCAATGATAAGACCTCCAAAGAATTATTCGATTACGTCAGAACCCTTGATACCCGAAATAACCTTCCATTAAAAGAAATTCTCTCTCCTTATAATACAGATAAAATTTGCATTACTGATCTTCTCGATGAATTCAAAAGCAGTAAAAACATTCTGCTCATTGATGCACGCTCTGAGTCAGAATTCGCTGAATCTTCTTTACCTGCTTCTGTCAATTTTCCGGTGTTAAATAATTTTGAAAGACATAATGTAGGATTGGTCTACAAGAAATATTCGCAAATAGCGGCTCTACGGCTTGCTATGGAATATGCCGACCCCAAGAATGACAACCTGCAAAATTTTCTGAATACAAATCGTGCTCAAGAGAAAAAAATTTATGTCTACTGCTGGAGAGGTGGTGGAAGAAGCGGTTATCTTTCCAAAATGATAACTGATCTGGGGTTTAAGCCTGTCATTCTTACCGGAGGGTATAAGTCATACAGACAAAATGTGAATTCCTTCTTTGCGCAATCACCATTTCCTTATTCCCTGCTCGAACTTTCCGGACTTACCGGCTGCGGCAAAACTGAGCTTCTTGAAAATCTCTCTTCAGAATTACCAGTGATCAATCTTGAATCTGCTGCACTTCATTTTTCAAGCTTGCTGGGTCATATACCTAACCAGATTAAAAATGTCAGTCCTGTTCCAAACCAGTCAGCGTTTGAGAACAATCTTTATTCACAGGTATATCTCAATTTATTATATTATTCAGATTCATCCCCTTTTCTGATAGAGTCGGAGAGCAAGCGTGTTGGTAAATTTGAAATACCAAAATTTCTGTTCGAAAAATTACAGACAGCTCCAACAGTAAAGATCATTTGTTCGCTGGAGATAAGATGCAAAAGAATAGTCAGGGATTATTTCGGTCAGGATCTCAGAGGTGTTGCCCCTATGATAAATATTTTGAATGAAAAAGAAAGGTTTTTTAAGCAGCAGTTAAGCAACAATACCTTTAATGAATTGCTGATTCTTCTGAATGCGGGTAAGGTAATTGAGTTTACCGAAATAATGATCAGGGAATATTACGATAAGAAGTATAAAGAAAAGAATAAAATGTCCATTGGAGAAATTTCAACGGATAATATGGATCTTGCTGTAAAAGAATTATTGCGTTTGTATAAAGATCAGAAAGCTGTTATACCAAGATTGTAAAATACAAAACTCATCACATCAGTTTGTTCTTCGATCGCTTTCGAGATCGGTTTACCTGCGCCGTGACCCGCATCAGTATCTACGCGGATCAATATCGGGTTTTCACTTGTGTTCTTTTCCTGAAGTGTCGCAGCATATTTATAAGAATGAAGAGGCACGACACGGTCATCATGGTCTGAGGTTGAGATCAAAACTGCCGGATAATCCTGAGCTTTAATGTTATGTAATGGTGAATATAAATACAAATTCCGGAAATGGATTTCATCATCAATTGAGCCATAATCTGAAACCCAGGACCATCCAATAGTATACTTATGAAACTTGAGCATATCCATTACGCCAACATCAGGTAATCCGACTTTAAACAATTCCGGTCTTTGATTCAAAACTGCTCCAATAAGGAGCCCACCGTTTGAGCCACCCCTTATTGCAAGTTTTTCGGAAGAAGTATATTTTTCACGGATCAGGTATTCTGCTGCGCAGATAAAGTCATCAAAAACATTTTGTTTATTCAGCTTCATGCCTGCCCTGTGCCACTCCTTACCATATTCTCCTCCACCGCGCAAACATGCCAGAGCAAAAACTCCTCCGTTATCAAGAAGTATTAATTTAATAGGCGAAAATTCCGGAGTCTGACTTATATTAAAACCACCGTAACCCTGCAAGAGTAATGGATTACTTCCGTTTAATTCAATTCCTTTCTTATGTACCACAAACATAGGGATCAAAGTGCCGTCCTTACTTGGATAAAACAACTGATGAGTCTCATACTTTTCAGGATCAATTTTAAAATTACTTTCTCTGAAAACCGAAGATGATCTGTTCTCTATTTCATATTTAAAAATTTCGGGAGGATATGTAAATGAAGTGAATATATAAAATAATTCTTTTGAGCTTTTTCTTCCTGAAAATCCTGTGACCGAACCTTTTGCCGGCAGATCAATTTCATTAAGAAAATTTCCATTCGTATCAAATACATAAACAACATCACACGCATCTTTCAGATACTGTACAAAAAATTTTCCATCAATAAAATTTACATCGTTTATTACAAACTCCGATTCAGGGATCAGATCTATACTGTCTCCTGTTGAAGGCGTGAATTTAATTATTTTTTCTTTCGGAGCATTTTTGTTTGTGCGGATATAAATCGCATTGTCTTCCGTTTCAATGACACCACACTGATGATCGTATTCTTCTGTAATCGGTGTAAATCCGGATTCCGATTTACTAAGCTCTTGGTAATGGATCGTATTCCCAATACTTCCTTTCTTCCATGACATCATAAACAAATACTGCCGGTCTTCAGTTGTAAAATTGATAAAGCTTCTGTCGGGTTGATCTTTATCCTCGTAAATGAGCTTATCTTCAGACTGCCGGGTACCTGTTTTATGAAAATAAATTTTTGGAGATAAATTAATTTCCTTCAGCTTGTCTGTTAATACTTCATCATACCTGTTGTAATAGAATCCATCATCCAGCCAATCAATGCCGGAAAACTTTGCCCAATCCAGTCTGTCGCTTAATTGTTCTTTTGTCTCAATATCAATTATATAAATTTCCTCCCAGTCCGATCCTGCTCTGTTTATCGTATAAGCCAAATATTTGTCGTCCCAGGAAACCTTTGTATTCTCTATCGATACCGTTCCATCATCCGACAATGTATTCGGATCTAAGAAAACTTCCGGATTACCGTCCTGTCCTTCCTGTCTATATAAAATGCTTTGATTCTGCAGACCCTCATTCTTGAAAAAGAAATAATACTTGCCCGATTTGAACGGAGCGGAATATCTTTCATAATTTAAAACATCTGTAACCGCTTCCATCATTTTTTTTCTAAATGGGATACGGCTCAGATAATTTTCCGTGATTTTATTTTCAGTCTTTATCCATTCAATTACTCTGTCGCTTTGCATCTCTTCAAGCCAGTTATATGGATCGCTGACCTTAGTCCCAAAATACGTATCTGTATGTTCTTCGTTCAATTTTAAAAAGAATTTATTTTATAAATGCACTGCTTATTCTAAAACACAGGTTTAATGTCTTTTGAGAAAGCCGTTCTTACAAGCTGCTTCTGAGTTTCATTGAATTTTGACAACGAACCCTCTGCCGGACTGGCTGATTCTGTCTTTGTTACACTGTATAATCTCTGACTTTCACCCAGATCGTCCTTCAAAAGTAATGCGAGAAAATTCCATGCTCCCATGTTTCTCGGCTCTTCCTGAACCCACGCAACTTCCTTTGCATTTTTATATGAGCTCAAAACTTCTTTCATCATATCGCTTTTGTACGGATAATATTGTTCAAGTCTTATTATAGCCGTATCTGTAATGACATTATCTTTCCTGAATCTCAATAGATCGTAGTAAACTTTACCGCTTGTTATCAGAACTCTTTTAATAGAATTCTTTTCAACTGTTTTATCATCTATGATCTCATCAAACATTCCCTTCGTAAATTCATCCTTCTTTGATTTCGCTTCGGGAAGTCTGAGCAGACTCTTAGGGGTAAGTATGACCAATGGTTTTTTCTTCTTCTGTTTTGTCTGCCTCCTCAGCAGATGAAAATATTGCTCCGATGATGTAGGATTGCAGACGATCATATTGTCATCGGCGCACAATATCAGAAATCTTTCAAGACGTGCACTCGAATGTTCAGGACCCTGTCCTTCCTGACCGTGAGGAAGCATCATTGCAAGATTATTCGGGAGTTGCCACTTCGTGTAAGAGCTTGAAATAAAATTATCTATTATTACCTGTGCCGCATTTGCAAAATCTCCGAACTGTGCTTCCCATAAAACGAGAGTTATCGGATCGGCAGTTGAGTAGCCGTATTCAAATCCCAATACTGCAGCTTCTGAAAGCAGACTGTCGAGTGGCTCTATTTCTGCCTTCCCCGGAGCAACATTATTTAATGGAATGATCTCATCACCTGTTTCTGCGTCCGTGAGAACAATATGCCTTTGCGAGAATGTTCCTCTTGAACTGTCCTGCCCGCTCAGACGTATCGGTATTCCTTCCTGAAGCAGGCTTCCAAACGCAAGCGCTTCTGCAAATGCCCAGTCAACATCAACATCCTTATCTAAAAATTCTTTTCTTGTATCAATGAATTTTCTAAGCTTTGGATGAAGGTTAAATGTTGATGGCAGCTCTGTGATCGCTTTAACTATCTCATTGAGTTTTTCAGGAGAGACATTAGTATCAACCCTCGCTTCGGCTGCTTCGATCTGCTCTTTGGTAACTGCCAGAGGAATATCGGTTTTGAATTTCTGAACTTTCTCATGACCTTCGCTCATCTTATCAAAAATTTTCTTTTCCATCTCATCGATATCCTCCTGCGTCACAACTTTTTCATCAATTAATTTCTTTTTGTAAATTTCCTTTACTGAAGGATGACTCCGGATCGTCTTGTACATAAGCGGCTGAGTAAACGCCGGCTCGTCAGCTTCATTGTGTCCTAAACGTCTATAGCCGAATACGTCAATGACAACATCTCTGTGAAACTTCATTCTATAATCATAAGCAAGTTTTGTAACGAGCAAAGTAGCTTCAGGATCATCGCCATTTACGTGAAATATCGGCGCCTGTATCATCTTTGCAACATCAGATGCATATACAGTTGAGCGTGCATCGATCGGAGAAGTTGTAAATCCTATCTGGTTATTTATAATCACGTGAATGGTACCGCCGGTCCTGTAACCGTGTAGCTGTGATAGATTCAGTGTCTCAGCTACTATGCCTTCACCTGCAACAGCCGCGTCTCCGTGGATCAATACAGGTATGGTAAGGTCGCGTTCTTCATCATTCATCCTTGTCTGCTTCGCACGTACAATTCCTTCAACAACAGGATTTACAAATTCCAGATGCGATGGATTCGATGCAACGGAAACTTTGATCTCTTTTCCATCTGTAGTATGATATTCCCCGGATGCCCCAAGATGATATTTAACATCGCCTGAGCCTTGTGATGAAGCGGGATCTATGTGTCCTTCAAATTCGGAAAAGATAGCTGACATTGATTTTCCGATGATGTTCGCAAGAACATTCAAACGCCCTCTGTGTGCCATTCCAAGTACAAGCTCTTCGACTCCGCTGTCAGCAGCGCATTTTAAAAGGAAGTCAAGCGTAGGAATTATCGTCTCTGAACCTTCAAGTGAAAATCTTTTGTGACCTATGTATTTTTTATCAATGAATTTTTCAAAATTTTCAGCTTCACTCAGCTTAAACAGTATGTGCTTCTTTTCATCATTGGTAAAATCAGGAGTGTTGCGGTTTGTTTCCATTTTATCCTGAAGCCATTGCTTCTGATCAGGATCCTGTATGTGCTTATACTCAACTCCTATCTTATCACAATATGTCTGATAAAGTATTTCAAGTATTTTCCTTAATGTTGCTGTTCTTAATTCTGCAAGTCCGTCTGTAATAAATTCACGGTCATAATCCCATACTGTAAACCCGTAATGAGACGGATCAAGCTCAGGATGATACTGAACTTTCAGATAAAGAGGATCAAGATGCGCAAGCAGATGACCGCGTACTCTGAACATGTTTATCATTTGTATTGCACGTGCCTGCTTTTCTATTTCTTCAATGTGCTCGATCTTTTCCGGTTCTTCCTTATGCTTTTCGACTACCCATTTTACCGGTGACATCGGAATTTCAAGATCTTCAAAAATTTCTTCATAAAAATTTTCCTGACCGTGCAGCAACTCGCTCATCTTTTTCAGGAACAATCCTGACTCCGCTCCCTGTATTATCCTGTGATCATAAGTGCTCGTCATCATCATTACTTTACTTAATCCTATTCTTGTTATTACATCACTGGTCACTGCCTGGTACTCCGCAGGATAATCAATAGCGCCCGTAGCGATGATCGC
Source organism: bacterium (assembly GCA_034439935.1). Lineage (GTDB taxonomy): Bacteria > Bacteroidota > Ignavibacteria > Tepidaquicellales > Tepidaquicellaceae > JAGPCH01. The sequence continues at coordinate 8,910 of JAWXBH010000226.1, read as the reverse complement.
TCCCTGACCTATCATCAGCCGCGGCATGGATGCTACCGTTCCAAGTCCGCCCGGATTTGTCAGTGTGATCGTCGTCCTCTGAAAATCAGCGATCTCAATTTTATTGCTTCGTGATCGCTTTATAATATCATCGTATGCGTTGAAATATTCGTTGAATGTAAGATGATTGGCTTTCTTAATGTTCGGAACTATGAGTGAACGGCTTCCGTCTTTCTTTTCGAGATCCACCGCAAGTCCCAGATTTACATCGTTCTTCTTTACAAGTATAGGATCTCCATTGATGATCGTATATGAATTATTCATCACCTGAACATATTCAATTCCCTTTACTATCGCCCATCCTATTATATGTGTATAAGAAATTTTCTGACCGCTTTTCTTTTTAAGATATTCGTTGATTATTCTTCGATTCTCTTCAAGGACTTTTACAGGTATGGTTCTGAATGTTGTTGCTGTTGGGATTGTGAGACTGTTGTTCATATTTTCAATGATCTTCGCGCCAACACCTCTTATTATGTTTGTCTCTTCACCCTCACCCGGAGCAGGCATTATTAACTGTGACTGAACTCGAATCTGAGGTTCACCGTTTGCTTCTTTGGTTTGAGTCGGCACTTTTGGTAAAGTACCGGCTCCGTTCCCGTTAATGAGATTCAGCTCTTTAAACAAATTTTTCCAAGTGTCACTGACTGATGCAGGATCATTTTTATAATCACTAAGTAGCTCGAGTACATACCAGGTATTTACACCGAATTCGGAAATTTTCTCCTGCTGTTCGGCAGTTAAATCTTCTAATTTCATTTGTAATTTATTTTTTTCAATTTAATCAAAATATAAAAGAAGTTCACTGAAGAATGGACTGCAGAATGATAACAATTGTCATTGCAGTCCAAAACATTTTTATGACATTTATTTAGTCTTAGACTAATCAACAATTAGGGTAATCATTTTCATTCTTAAATGAACCCGCCTGTGAGAAATTGCCGATAAAGAAATTCAGGGCAATGGCTACAAGCAGGAATTCCCGAGTCAAGCACCGGCTACAAGACATCACCCCGTTACTTGTTGGAATTCCTGCCGCTATTGATCTGAATTTCCGGCAATTTATCACCAGCGGGAAACTTTTCTTTGCCAAGCTTTCTTTTGGTTTTTCAAAAGAAAGCGGAGTTAATCGAAACTAAAATTTTTACTGTCTAAATCGATTTGTTTTGGACGGATGTGAACAATTGTTAATGATTGATAACTATTAATACCGATTAGTAACGATAAAGATTTGCCTTAAAGCTCCGTACACAAATTGTAATTGTTATTTGTATTAAACACCATTCTCGTTCACACTTCGATCCTCAGTCACGTCTCTGTCAATCATTATAAGCTGCTCTTCCATTGAAGACTGTAATTGAACATCTTTAAGTTTCTTTTCGATCGCCCTGCTTCTCACTTCCGCAGTATCAAGTGTGTTCGCAGCTTCATTCAATTTCTTTTTTGTCTTCTCAAGTATCTCTCCAAACTTACCGAATTCAGTTTTCACCGAGCCCAGCACTTCCCAGACTTCACCTGTTCTTTTTTCAATGGACAATGTTCTGAAGCCCATTTGCAGGCTATTAAGCAGCGCTGATAATGTTGTCGGTCCTGTAATTGTGATTTTGAAATCCCTTTGGATGGTTTCAAACAATCCCGCATTGTTCAAGACTTCAGCATACAATCCCTCAAACGGTAAAAACATAATCGCGAAATCAGTTGTATTAGGAGGGTCTATGTATTTATCACGGATTTCCTTTGCACTGTCCTTAATTCTTTTAACGAGATTTTTTCTTCCTTCAGTAATCTCCTCAACGTTACCCCCATCAAAAGCATCGAGAAGAATTTGATAGTCCTGTGTCGGAAATTTTGAATCGATCGGAAGCCATAACGGCTTATTGTTCTCTCTGCCTGGAAGCTTAACAGCGAATTCAACATTCGCCGAACTGCCTGATTTCGTTTTTACATTTTTTGAATACTGATCCTTGGTAAGGAGCTGTTCAAGTATGTTCTCAAGCTGATATTCACCCAGCACACCCTTCGTTTTTATGTTCGATAAAACTCTCTTGATGTCCCCGACACCAATAGCAAGGGTTTGCATTTCACCCAGCCCTTTATGAACCTGTTCAAGCCGGTCACTGACAAATTTAAATGATTCACCGAGCCGTTTCTCTAAAGTAGTCTGAAGCTTTTCATCCACCGTCTCTCTCATCTTGTCAAGCTTCTGATTGTTGTCATCCTGAAGATACTTTAATCTTTTCTCAAGTGTATCCGAAAAAGATTTTATTTCCTGAGTAAATTTGTCCTGAAAGGATTTCAAAGTCTTGCTTAGTTCATCCCTGTTGTACTTTGCATCTGCATTTATCTGCTCCTGAAGTTTCCGCAGTGAATCGTTTAACGAATCTCCAAAACTTTTTATGCTCTCTGCAGATTCAGCACGTGAATCTTTTAAATTATTACTAAGCTCGGTGCGGTTCTGAAAAAATTCATTACGAATTGATGTTTCTGTTGTAGTGATTTTTTTTTCAAGCTCGGTGATCAGCATTAAAGCCGGATCGTTCCTTTTGCTAAGTATAAGAAAAATGATGGATACTAATATAAGACCAAGCAGTGCAATGATTAATATTTCCAATTAATTTGTAAATTTAAGATTCGTCAATTTTATCAAGTACTAAGTATTTAACTCAAAACTCTCTGTCATCTATGCTGTCAATATATTTTTCAATCTCACCCACCAGTCTTTTCATTACACTTTCTTCAAACGGAGATTCAAGATTTGCATATTTGACAAGTTCAAGAAAAGCCTTGCTGCCGCCGGCTTTACAGAGCTTAATGTAATCTTCAAGTGATTTTTTGTATTCACCGTTTCCTTTATGGATAGCTTTGCTCCAGAACTGGAAAGCACAAATCTGCGCAAGACAATAATCGATATAATAAAATGGTGCTTCATATATATGACCCTGCTTCTGCCATCTTCCACCTCCTTTAAGAAATTCATTTTCACCGTAATCAAGATGCGGCAAGTAAACTTTTTCAAGCTCCGACCATCTTGCATTTCTTTCAGAAGGAGCTGCCTTTGGATTTTCATAAACCCAGTGCTGAAATTCATCCACTAAAACTCCGTAAGGAAGAAAATATATTGCGTTATTCAGATGAGAGAATTTAAACTTATCAGTATCAACTTCAAAAAATAAATTCATCCAGGGATAAGTTAAGAACTCCATGCTCATCGAATGTATCTCAGCGGTCTCCATCGTCGGCTCCGCATATTCCTTAAATTCAAGATCACGGCTCGAATACGCCTGGAATGCATGTCCCGCTTCGTGTGTCAGAACTGTAATGTCGTCTTCAGTTCCGTTCATGTTGGCAAATATATACGGGCTTCTGTAATCCGAAATGTATTCGCAGTATCCCATATCTGCTTTTCCTTTTCTGCTGTAAACATCCATCAGGTCGTTGTCCATCATGAAATCATAAAACTCCGCTGTCTCGCCTGATAATTCTTTATACATGATCTTTCCGTTATTCATTATCCATTCGGGATCCCCTTTTGGGACGGCATTACCTTTACTGAACTGTATATAAAGATCATACGCCATTAGCTTATCAACTCCTATTCTTTTCATCTGCTTTTCTCTTAACTTCACCGAAAGCGGTACAAGATATTTTTTTACATTCTCACGAAATTTCTTTACCATCTCAAAATCGTAATCAATTCTCTTCATTCTTGCATAACCCATTTCAATGAAATCTCTGAATCCGAGCTTCACTGCCATTTCATTCCTCAGAGCAACAAGCTTATCATATACCTCATCAAATTTTTCTTTGTTGTCTGAAAAGAAACCCCAGTATGCCTCAAATGCCCTCTTTCTCGTCTCACGGTCAGTTGATTCCATATACGGATCAAGCTCCTGAAGATTTCTTTCTTTTCCGTCGAACATAATTTTTGCAGAGGCTTTCAATTTTGTATACTCGCTGTTCAGATGGTTCTCTTTTTGAAGTTGCTCAACTATTTCCGGACTGAAGCTTTTCATCACCATTTCAGATATTGCTATAAGCTGCTTGCCGTATTTCTCAATGAAATTATTTTTAAAGATGCTTGTTGTCAGAGCGGCAAAATAATTATTAGTAAGATCTGCAAACAGCGGGACATTGTTATCAAAATAATCCTGTTCCTTTATAAACTGCTCGTTGTTCGTATCCAAAGAATAATTTATAAAAGCCATCACTCTCATCGTATCAAAACTATTTCTCAGATTATTAATTTTGATCATGGCTTCGTCCGCACTTTCAAAGCTTTCTGCTGTCTTAAGTTCTGCAACAAGGTTTTTAAATTCTTTTCCGGTTTCGGTAAGATCCGGTCTTTCATATTTCATTTCTGAGTATTTCAATTGTAGATCCTTTCAGGATTAATTATAAATTTATAGGATGATTTTTTTTAAAAGTTTTAATGATTAACTTTGTGAACTATGATTCTATGTAGTGGAAATATTTTACAATATACCATTTAAGAAAATTTTTTAAACAGAATTTAATTTTACGCTCGATATTACATCGTCATCAAGTGTATCTTCTGTTAATTCAAATCCAAAGCTTTTGTATAATTTAATGGCAACTTCATTATCCGGTTTATGAATTATATCCACCAATCCGATTTTTTCATCCCTTAAAAAATCGAGCAGCATTTTCATTGCCTGTCTTCCATATCCCTTTCTCTGAAATTTTTCATCGATCATGAATCTCGGAATGTAATATCTCCCGTCATCAGGATCACAGGCATACATCAGGAATCCGACCATTACATCATCATCGTATATTGCACGCGGTTCCATTTCCTTGTGTGCATAAGCCAGCGCAAGACCGTTCTCATTTGTAGCGACAAATCTTTTCTGATCTTCACCTACCATAAGATGAATGCACTCCCGCCAGTTTTCTTCATTTATTTTTCTTAAACTAACACCCATTTTTTAATTTTAAATTTTAAATTTTAAAAACATTGAACATTGAACATTGATAATTGATAATTGATAATTGAACATATTACTTCTTTGTCCTCTTCGCATCACTAGTAAGCTTCTTCCATTTTTTTTTCTCTGCTAATGTAAATTTATTATTCTGTCTGTTCTCAAACCAGGTGATCTCCCTCTGCAGCTTGAGATAACTGTCAAATCTGTTCTGATCGAATTCACCGTTTGCAATTGCTTCCTTTATAGCACAACCCGGTTCTGTTTCATGCTTGCAGTCTGAGAACCTGCATTGCCCGAGATACTTTTCAACATCCTTAAATGTTTCGCTCGCACCATCGCCGCCTTCCCATAACTGAAGTTCACGCATTCCCGGAGTATCAATTATTATTCCGCCCTCAGGCAGTAGTATAAGTTCACGGTGTGTTGTTGTATGTCTTCCCTTGTCTTTGTATAAACTTATCTCACTTACATCCATTTTTTCGGAATCAGCAAGACAATTTATCAGTGTTGACTTTCCTACTCCGGATGAACCGACAACAGCAACAGTTTTATTTTCTTCAAAATATTTCCTCAACGCTTCTATTCCTGTATTCTCAACAGCACTTAATGCATATACATCAATACCCTCAGCGATGGTCTTCACTTCGGCAATTTTTTCTTCAGTGTCATCACAAAGATCTTCCTTGCTCATTATGATCACCGGCGTCACTTTATTTTCAATACTGAGTGTAAGGTATCTTTCCATCCGGCGAAGACTTATGTCCTGATTCAATGAGCTTATGAAAAAAAGATAATCTATATTTGCAGCGATGATCTGCTCATTCAGTTTTATGCCTGCTTCCTTTCTGGAGAATTTATTTTTCCTCTCGAGCACTGTTTCTATGATCGCTTTCTTCTCGTCGGGAATTTCTCTTATCACCACCCAATCCCCGACTGCCGGGTATTCGGACGGAGATTTTACGTTGTAATGGAACTTACCGGAAACCTCTGCTGTGAGTTCCGAATCTCCTGTATAAACTACATAGCTCTGCTTATGCTCGATCGCTACTCTTGCCGGGGACAAACCTTCCTTAGAAAATTTTTCAAAATTCTTTTCAAAAAACTTGTCCCAGCCGAGCTTTTCTAATTTTTTGTAATTTGTCAATTTTAGTTTTTTTAATTTTTTTCAATTTGTCATTGCAAAGCAACGGTGAAGCAATCTCTATTTTATGCATACTACTACAAAGTCAGTTGATCTTTCATCCAAATCTTTCTTCTCAAATCCTCCGTAAATTTTTTCAAGCCTGAACCCTGCTCTTGCAATCAAATTTTCAATTTCAAACCTGTGATAATATCTGAAAGGAAAATAACATTCATCAGTCTTCGTGCCGCCATTCTCATCCCATACAAACTTAAACGTAAGATTTGACATCTGATTTATGTTGTCATATTTAATTGATGCATATCTTTCAAGCTTTTTGCCCGGCTCATATTCTCCTTCAAACTCCTTCACATTATCCACATCTTTCAAAAGTCTGTTAAGATCAGGAACGAATACATCAAAAATAAACCTTCCGCCAGTTTCAAGATGCTCATAAATTCTTTTCAATGCTTTAAGCTGATCTTCAACTTTCACAAGATGGCTGAACATTCTGAACGGAGCAATTATAAGTTCGAATTTTTTATCAAGTTTGAATTCTCTTACATCCTGTATTGTCACACGTGCATACTCTTCCGGAGATATCTTCGCCTTAAGCTTTTCAAGCATCAGATCACTCTGATCAATTCCGTAAATGTCCGCACCACTGTCCAATGCCCGTGCAAATATCCTTCCGGTTCCAACTCCAATTTCAAGTGATGCTCCGTTTGTTTGTGAAATTTCATTAAGATAAAAATTCAAAGCCGGTGTAAATGCCGGACGTTCATACACTATATCGTAAAACCTTGAAATGCATTCGTTATATTTATATTCTTTCATAAGATTATTTTTTTAATTTAATAATTGTAAGTGTTTTCAGAATTTCTCCTGAATTCACTACACGCTCAGCATTTCCTTTTCTCTCTGTTCTCTAAGCTGTCTTGTATAAAGATTACAGTAATAACCTTTCTTCAGCATAAGATCATGGTGACTTCCGTCTTCGACGATCTTCCCTTTTCTTACAACAAGTATCCTGTCACAGTTCTTTATTGTTGAAAGTCTGTGAGCAATGATGATCGAAGTTCGTCCTTTGATCATCTCATGGATACCCGATTGTATTCTTGCTTCGGTCAGTGTATCTACCGAGGAAGTCGCTTCATCCATTATGAATATTCTTGGGTTCGCAAGCACAGCTCTTGCAAAAGATATAAGCTGCTTTTCCCCGAGCGAAAGTTTTTCACCGCCTTCACCAACCTCCTCATCAAGTCTCTCTATGAATTCATCTCCGCCGATCAATTCCAGCGCTTCAATTATCTCTTCTTCAGTTGCAGAGTCGCGCCCGTATCTTATATTTTCCCTTATATTACCTGAGAACAAATGCGGCGTCTGCAATACAACACCAAGCTGACTTCTTAAGCTGTGTGTTGTCATGTTCATAAAATCAATACCGTCTATCTTCACAATTCCTCCCGTCGGCTCATAAAATCTGCAGATCAGATTTATGATTGTTGACTTTCCGCCGCCGGTCTCTCCCACTAGTGCGATCGATTGCCCTGCTTCTATCTTAAGGTTCATGTTATCGATCACCTGCTTGTTCGTCTCATAATGGAATGAAACGTTTTCAAACTCTATATCGCCTTTTATGTCTTCAAATTTTTCCGCGCCATCCTTATCGGTGATCAGAGGTTTTGTATCAAGCAAAGAAAATATTCTTTCCCCGGCTGAAATGCTGCTCTGCGCCTGTGAATAGAATTTTGAAATATCAAGTATCGGCTCATATATCAGAGTCGCGTATCCAAAAAATGCCGCAAGCAGACCAACTGTAATTTCAGGTGGATATGTTATCGCCATGCTTCCACCGTAATAGACCACAAGCGCCGCCGCTACTGATCCGCCGAATATTACCATCGGCTGATACAGCGCCATAAAGTATGACGACTTGTATGATGACAATCTCATCTTCTCGCTCAGTGATTCAAATTCTTCCGATGCCCTGTTCTCCTGTACCATGCTCTTATTTACTTCCACTCCGCTTATGTGTTCATTAAAGCTTGCAGTGATCTCGCTGTTGTATCTTCTGGATTCTCTTGAATAGTTTAATATCAGGACTCTTATCTTGAATGATATCAGCATCAGCATCGGAATGGTCAATGTCACGATCATAGCAAGCTTCCAGTTATAAATGAACATTGCGATAAGACAGAAAAAGATCATTCCAAATCCCCAGATGCATTCTATAAATCCCCACGATATCAGCTCGGTAACTTTGATCGTGTCTGAAGTAATTCTCGACATGAGCCACCCTACCGCGGATTTGTCATAGAATGAAAATGAAAGCTCCTGCAGCTTATGAAATAAATTCTGCCTGATGTCATACATCACATACTCCTGTATTTTACCGGCAAAATTTATGAACATAAATACCGATGAAGCAAGTATGACTCCAAGCACAAGAATCATCGATACATATTTTGTTAAAGGTCCAAGATCAACATCCGGTTTTACTCCCGATGCATACGCGGTCTTGTACTGTTCAACAAGCGGCACTATCGCGTGGTCAAGCAGATTCAGCCATACGATCGGTGTGACAGCTTCTACCGCCGACACGATCAGTACAAAGAATATAAATCCCGTCAACCATTTTTTGTAAACCATGCTGTATGAAAATATTCTCTTCAGAAAAGGAAACAAAGCTCCTTTTGATTTGAATTTTTTCTCTTTTAATTTACTCATATAATTTCTTTTATAAATTCTTTTAGAATTTCTTTTATAATTTCATTTATAATTTCTTTTATAAATTCTTTTTTT
>JAWXBH010000225.1:0-6551 GCA_034439935.1 bacterium | reverse complement strand
TTATCAATTATCAATTATCAATTAAATTATGGCAGTAAATTTTAATAAGCTAACGATCAAATCACAGGAAGCGCTACAGAAGGGGCAGGAGATAGCATCGAACTATTCCAACTCACAAATCGAACCCGAGCATATATTCGCCGCGCTGATCCAGGATCCTGAAGGCATAGTGAGTTCTACTTTGCAAAAGCTTGGTGCGAACAAGGATTTCCTGTTAACAAAAGTGGGTGAGATGCTTGATAAGCTTCCGAAGGTTACCGGTTCAAGCTCGCAGCTCTCACTTTCGCGTGACGCTAACGATGCGCTTGAGAATGCTTTTAAGGAAGCTGCATCATTAAAAGACGATTATGTTTCGACCGAACATTTATTGCTCGGACTTTCGGATATAAAAAAATCTTTGATCACCGGGCTGTTAAAAGATCAGGGTGTTACAAAAAATAATATTCTTAAGGCGCTGAAGGAAGTCCGCGGATCTAATAAGGTGACCGGTCAGAATCCTGAAGATACTTACCAGTCATTATTGAAGTATGGAAAAAATCTGAATGATCTTGCGATGAAGGGAAAGCTTGATCCTGTCATTGGCAGGGAAGATGAGATAAGACGGGTACTTCAGGTGCTATCGCGGAGAACAAAAAATAACCCTGTATTAATTGGTGAGCCGGGAGTCGGTAAGACCGCGATCGCAGAAGGTCTTGCACACAGGATTGTTCAGGGAGATGTCCCTGAAAGTTTGAAATCAAAACAGATAGTCGCGCTTGATATGGGTTCGCTTGTTGCAGGCGCTCAGTTCAGAGGACAGTTTGAAGAGAGATTGAAATCGGTTTTAAAAGAAGTGGAAGAATCCAACGGTGAAATAATTTTATTCATTGATGAGCTTCACACTGTAGTGGGAGCGGGCGCGGCACAGGGATCTGTTGATGCATCTAACATGCTAAAGCCGGCTCTTGCAAGGGGTGATCTGCGAACGATCGGAGCGACTACACTCGATGAATACAGAAAGTATATAGAAAAGGATCCCGCGCTTGAGAGAAGGTTTCAGCCGGTATTTGTGGCTGAACCGGATGTAGATGATACCATAAGTATCTTGAGAGGTCTTAAGGAAAAGTATGAAGTTCATCACGGAGTAAGAATTACTGACGGAGCAATTGTAGCCGCAGCGCAGCTTTCGGACAGGTACATAGCCGACAGATTCCTTCCTGATAAAGCGATTGACCTTATAGATGAAGCCGCTTCAAAGCTGAGAATTGAAATTGATTCAATGCCTGAAGAGCTGGATAATCTTGACAGAAAGATAAAGCAGATCGAGATCGAGAGAGAAGCGCTGAAGAGAGAGATTTAGTTTAGTTGCAAGTTACAAGTTACAAGTTACAAGTTGAAAGAAGTTTGTTAACAGGAATACAATGTTAGAGAGCAAATTTGATTCCCCAAATGCACCCACTTTAACATTCACTTCAGATAAAAAACAGTTGTCATGAAATTTCTTATCGCCATACCGGTACTGTTTCTTTTCAGCGGCATTTGCTATCCGCAGATCAGCAGTCTTCAGGAGCAGAGAACTGAATCCAGCAGTAAAGTCATAATAGCAAGGAAATTCATTGAATATGCAAACAGCATTTACGGAAAAAATACAATCAGTTTCAATGAAGAGAGTATTACCGGAGTAAATGAAAATTTTACATTCTATGCTTTCACAACGATAGGAGGTGCAAAGGGATGTCTGGAGATATACGGCAATCGGGCATCGGGCGTGCTTTGGTTTGCTATGCCCGAGCTTGCATATATTAAGAAGAAAAAATATACAATTACAAAATGGTTTTCCTTTGAATATATATTCGGTACTGAGGGGAAAATTTTCACCTACATACCTGTGAAGGAAATTGTTTCCTCCCCGTTTCCAAAATTAAGCAGTGAACTTGAGAAGCAAAGAAATTACATAAAGATAGAAAATTCACGAAGATGGTTTCGTACCGGATACAGCACCTTGTCCAAAGTTTATAATGAAATTTACAAGCTGTGCGGAAGCAGATATGATCTTGTCCACTGGTCAAATATAGCAGAGGATGAAAAATCAATGACCGGGCTTCATAATAATTTTCAGGATGAAATTTTATTTGGAAATGCTTTCAATGAATTCTATGAATCAGCACCTGATGAATATACTTATTTTCAGGAAAGAGTTACAAAGGGCTGGGGAAGTGCCATGCTGCGTGGATTTGTCACAAAGAGCGGTGATTCACCGGAAGGGGATTTCTCAATGAATCATACTTATGATTATTGCAACGATCCGGAGAAAAGGAAAGATGTTGAACTGCCTTTGCTTGTTTATCCTTATAAACCAATGCATGGCGACAAATTTGAAAGGGCAAGTGACTGGTGCATACATGTCATTCCCGATTATGATCTGGGTTATCTTAAAACTTATGCGAACACAGACATAGAAGTTGAGATTGAAAGATTTGATCTGCGTCCATTTTACCGGACAGTAAGGGGAGATTATTGTCAGATATACGGAAGGTGGGTGATTGATACGGGGCATGAAAAAAAAGTTGCTGTGAAGGATGGAATTTCGGAGAATGAATGTAATGCAGAGATACATCCACCCGAACTTATTGTAACAACAAAATACAATACCCCTTTGTCATCGGAGTCCAGGGTTACAACGACCGGTGCATGGAAAGGAAATAAGCTTAAATTTTTTATATGGCCGCCGGCGAGACCATCGGAAAATTATTTTCTTAAGTCCAGTTTCAGTTTTAATCAGACGGATGTACGGGATGCGTCAATTGATATAATTCCTGTACCGGAAAATAATCCCAATCATTATGAATGCATTGTTAACAGTTCGCATAAAAGTTTAATTCAGAATATTAATGAAGAAGGATTTACATATCTTCACGACACGTTCTTCATCAGAGGGGTAATTAATACTGTCTGGCAGGAAAGAACGGATTCAACTGCAAAAAATGCCGTATCAAAGATGCCGGTTGTTGAAGTTACCGGAAGAATTGAGAATTATGAAAACGGAATGAACAATTATGTTTATTCATCAAGTGTTTCTAATGACACAATTATCAGGACAGTAGAGAGGATTGAGGAAGACGGAAGCTTTAAATTTTACACAAGCAGGAACAGCATTGTATATATGATACCATTTGTAAAAGCGCAGTCATTTGAAAATACGATCTATACATTTGAATCGGATAAGTTTATTAATGAAGACGGCAAACCTTTTACAAGTGTAGTGATCGTGGCTGAAGTTGATAAAGGATACGGGAATGTTTATCCGGAAGATTTTTCTTCTGTTAATAATTTTTTCAAACATCAGGATATAGATAAGATGGTGAAAGCGGATGCAGGATATGAAGACACGGTGATAAATAACCTTAACAAAAATTTCACTGATATATTTGTAAAATCCGGAGTGTATGATTACAAAGATTCAACAAGCGGAGCTCCAACCCTGAATGCCGGTTTTATAATCTATGAACTTCTTGATAAGGGCGGCGATCCTTTACAAAAGCTTTCCGGTTATTATTCAATAAATAATAATTCGGATTATGAGCAGACAGTTTTTTCAAATGTGGAAGACAACATAAATTTTCTGCTTAAGACCGGTGCTGATAATTATGAGAATTTTCTGAGCCTGGATGCAATGAAAGGTAAAGGCACTCCCGGTTGCTCTGCCCTTGTCAGTTTATATTTCGGAAGTGCTCAGACAGGTTACAGAATAATTGACACTCTTACGGCGGTAACCGATAGTGAGGGAAAAATAAAGCTTAAGGTTACCTCGTACCTTCCCGGCTCATATATATTTGAATATAAGATCATCAGTAATCCGGTTAGCAAATGGTTACTTCCTCAGCATATTTCTCAGAAAGCCAGACTCGAAATCAAGTCAACCGGATACAGGGGAGATCAAAACATACTGCCGTTCAGAGTAAATGTTTTGAAATGAGAAAGCAGTAATGATTTCGAAGTTGAGATCTCAGTGTAAAGGACGGCAATATTGTGAACAGGATAAAGCAAATGAAAAACATTAATCCCGATAAGGACAGGTTCATAGGAAAGAGTGATGAAGAGATCCGGAAAATGTTCAGAGAAGATTTCCCGGGAACAAATTTAAAAGATGAAAACATTGTGATCTCACGCAAGGATGGGAATGTAAATTTTAAGATCAATTTACCTGAAGAAAATGGAAATAATGGTGAAATTGAATTGAAGACCAGGGAAGAGTAAAAAAACTATGTATGTTAAAAAATTAACTTCCCGGGATATCTTCCGGGGAGTTTTTTTTATGTAAAAAACTTTCGAATCAAAAATCTACAATCAAACTTAATTCCTTGATATGGAAATTGTCAAAAGGTAATTTGTACTAAATAACACTTACCGTTCGGAAGATAAATTAAAAATTAATTTACATAACCATAGAATGAATAAATTATCAAAATTTCTATTTGTTGTTTATCTTGGAATTAATACAGTTTCATTTGCTCAGGATAAATCTGATACAACAAATTATGAGACCGATGAAATAATTATATCAGCAACCAGGACCGAACAAAAATTGATTGACATTCCCTTCTCAGTACAACGGGTTGATTATAATCAATGGAAGTCTTCAAGGAAAATGGGTTTGAATGATGTGCTGACAAACATACCGGGTCTGATACTTCAGCCGCGTTATGGAAATCATGATGTAAGAGTTTCTATTAGGGGCTTTGGCTCGCGGTCAAATACGGGTATTAGAGGAGTAAGAATTCTCCTTGATGGAATTCCCGAATCCGAACCCGACGGTCAGACAAGAATTGAAGCGCTTGATTTTACCGCCATCAGCAGGATCGAGATTTCGAAGGGAAACCTGAGTTCACTCTATACAAATGCGCCTGGAGGAGTTATTAATTTTTTTACTGACAGATATTTTCCTGTTTCATTTGTAATGACGGATAATGAGATCGGCGATTACGCTTTAAGAAAAAACGGTATCAAAGTAGGTGTAAATTCCGGCTCACAAAGATTCATGGCAACATACAGTTATCAGAATTATGAAGGATACAGAGAGCATAGTCAGGAATATCAATCAAGATTTAATTCAGTTTATGAAACCGACCTTACCGGTGATTCAAAGCTTCTCATTAACGGATATTTTGTTAAAGGTCTGATAAAGCTGCCGGGATCACTTACACTTGATCAATACAACACCGATGACCTTGCTGCAAATCAGAGAGATGTAAACAGGGATACCAAGCGGCTTTCGGATAAAGGGAGAATCGGCATTACATACAATACTTACATTGGTAAATCAAAAAAAAACTTTATTGAATTTACAGGCTATGGCTCGATCAAAGAGTTTGATAGAACAGCCGCAACCTTCAGAGTGTTCACAAGGTATGGACTTGGAAGTTCATTCAGATATATTAATAAAACTGATATAGGCGACCGTGAGAATGAATTTTCAATCGGAGGTGATCTATTTTATCAGACAGGTCCTGTCAGTGAATTTAATAATATCGGTGGGACAAGAGGGGATGACCTTCTTTCATTAAATGATGAAACTATTTCTAATGTCGGGATTTATTTTCTGGATCAGATACCTGTGATAAAAGGCAAGCTGAGTTTTCTTGTAACAGGCAGATATGATAATGTTACGACAAATGCCAGCGACATGATCGCCGGTTTCAGGGATACCAGCAGATTGTTTAGTAATTTCACTCCCAAGTTTGCTCTTAATTATAAACTGAATTCAAGAATGTCCATTTACGGTTCATTCGGTTTTGGATTTGATGTTCCGGCGAACAATGAACTTGATAACTATCCTTTTTCTTCCGACGGCGGTTTGAAGTTAATTAATCCCGATCTGAATCCACAAAAAACCACTAACTATGAATTAGGTTATAAAGGTGAAATTCCGAACAGAGGCAGTAAGGCATTCAGAAATACATTTATGGAATTAACAATGTATGCTACAAAGATCGAAGACGGAATTATCCCGTTCACTGTGGATGGAAATGTATATTTCAGAAATGCAGCGGTAATTAACAGGAAGGGGATCGAATTCGGATTGAAGACAGAGGTGCTCAAAGGATTCAACTTCGCCGGAGCTTATACCTATTCCGATTTCAAGTATGATCAGTATTCGGCAAGAGATATATCGGCAACTGGTCAGATCACGGACGCAGATTACTCAGGTAACACAGAGCCGGCAAATCCTGATCAATATGTAACGGGCGAGCTTCAGTATACTTATGATCTGCGAGGTGATAAAAATATTTTTATTAAAACCAACGGGCTCTATGTCGGGCAAATGTTTGTAAATGATAAAAATGTGGATAGTCTTAAAACACAGAGCTATTACATACAGGGAGTTCAGATCGGAACAGATCTTACATTTGGTAAATTTCGTTTGCTTGCTTATGCCGGACTGAATAATATATTTGATAAAAAATATGTAGCATTTGTTCAGATAAACTCCGACCGTCAGGAATTTTATGAATCAGGTCCTCGGAGGAATTTTTTCAGCGGAGTGAATATTTCATATTTGTTTAACAGGTAAT